>JAQUMB010000014.1 GCA_028718325.1 Patescibacteria group bacterium | reverse complement strand
GGAACCCAATCATTTATAAATCCCCAAGGCACCATAGATGTAGACTACCTAGATATTAAAAACAGCTACAACATAAATGGACATTATATTAATCCAACCAATAGCATAGATCGAGGTAATAATAAATATTGGTGGGATCCGTTTAGTCATGGGCCGGAAATTGATCCAGGGAAATGGCAATATGACATTAAGATTGACGGTGATTATGCGGTTTGGTGGGAAATCAATGGATTTGGGGATGGACGTATCTATCTCCACAATTTCTTGACTGACGAAACCAGAGAATTAAATGCGATAGACGGCAACCAATATACTCCAGATATATATCAAAACGTAGTTGTGTACATGGCGGACAAAGTCGGGCTACCAAACGGTTTATATATGTATAACATTGACACTGGAGTTGAGACACCTCTTAACAACACTTCCACAGATAACTGGATTATTAGAATACAAGGTGACTACATCGTTTGGGATGGAGATGCGACTCCGAGTGGACCCAGCCAAATATTCTTGTATGATATTGCCACGGGCCTAATTACACAGCTAACAAATGAAGTTGGTCTTAGTGGATCACCAAATATCTATGGTAATAAAATTGTTTGGAGTTATTATTTGCCAGGAAACAACACCGTAATAGAACTATACGACATTATCTCGGGACAAAAGATACAAATTTCGGATAGTGCCTATGATTCATACTTACCTGATATATACGAAAATAGTGTTGTCTGGGAGGATGATACCCGTGGACAAATATACTTATATAATTTATTGGATGGGACAACGATCCAAGTCACTGATCGAACTCCGCTTAGCTTATATGATGGAGCTTTTGCTCCCAGCATCTACAAAAATTATCTTGTTTGGCAGGACAATCCATACCCAGATCCCAACAGTGTTTATCTGACGATTATGGATTATAGCTCAGGTTCTTTAGTGACTAGAACCTACTTGGTTGATACAGAAGATGATATGTGGACGCCGGGTATTTCAGAAAATCGCATCGTCTATACTGCGATTACTCGTATACCAGGAACAGACTCAAGGGTAAAGTGGGCAACATTTTCGACCATAAAATCATCAGCAGGGCTAAACGGCACAATTGTTCCACTCGCCGAGGACATAGCATATTTAGGTGATAACCATTTTCAGGACTTTAACATTGATCCGGACAGTGGTTATCATGTTTCAACCGTTTTGCTTGATGGTAGCTCTGTAGGAAACCCAACATTTTATTCCTTTACAACAAATACAGCTGGGTTTCATACCCTTGTAGCAACCTTTGCAATCGATCAAGGGCCTGTCGTCCCTCCAGTAGTTCCTCCGGTTACTCCCCCTGTTACCCCTCCAGTTGTACCACCTGTCCATTATCATACTCTTAGCGCTTCCATCAGTTACTTCCTCCCAGGCAAGCTAATCGGTTCGGGCACTCCATATGGAGAACTTGCTTCATGGGAATCTTGGCAAAGCTTCACATCAATAGACGGTGGTATGCGCACACTAACCTTGAGTCTCTCATCAAATACCAGAGTTAAAGATGTCTTAGTTGACGGCATTTCTGTCGGTTCGGTTACCGAATACACTTTCTTTAACATCCAAGCTAACCATACAATCCAGGCTGTCGTCGTTAAATATGCCACTATTACTTTTCAAGAGATAAGACATGGGACAATCAGTCCTGAGATAACCGAAGCAGAGGTTGAAGATGGCCAAGAATATATATTTACTGTTACTCCGGATAAGGGATATGAAGTAAAGGATGTCTTAGACAACAATGATTCAATTAAAGATGCCAAATGCGACATCCAGGACAATATCGCCTACTGTGCTTTTACCGTTGGAGACGAGACGACTTTTGGAAAAGCTTTTGTCGATTCACACATTATTAAACCAGAAGTGATGTTCAAAGGAGCTTATACCAATAATGAAGAGAACACACAAGTTGCTAATAGTGGAGGTGTCGTTGGCTGGGTTAAGGATATCATAAGTTCCTTCGTCAGCGTCTACAATACCTTCATTGACAAAGCGATTGAGGTTATCCAAAAGACTCCGCCACCTATCGCCTATACTTTTCCTTGGCTACTCTTTATCCTCCTTGCTATCTTAATCTTAAGATTGGCTAAGCAGGCTAGGGACGAAGGAGAGAATGCCACCAGGCTAGTGAGCCTTATTGATCTTGATAAAAATATTGGGATTCAGAAAGATAATTTCATTATGCTATCGTCCCATTATCTTAGGACGCCATTGACTATTATTGCTGCTGGGATAGATTTGTTATTTACGCTTGAAAAAACCAAAAAAGAGAAAATGGATCTAATTAAGAAAGCTCTCTCGAGTCTAAACGCAAAGATTGAGTCAATTTTTCAAGAAATATCAGCAAACAAGTACCTTCAAACAATAAATACACCCGATGTAGGTAAGGAGAAAATAGAAATATATAGTTCTCCATATCTTTGGCTGCCCATCGTCTCTATTGGTATCGTAGCGGTGGTTGCTAATGTCCTCTTTGTCAAAGTGGCCGATATCAATATTAATACCATCAATCTTCTAACAGAGCTTCTGGTCTTCATTATTATTTCTCAAATTTTCTTCTCTTTCTTTAGAAAAAGACAAAACGAACGAAAGAAAAACTTAAAATATGTAATTGAGCAAAAGGAACAGCAGATTTTAGATAATGCCAGGAATAATTTTATGAAAGAAATTGTAGATAAATTAAGTGCGGAAGTGTCTACACTAGAAACGGCCTTAGCCCAAACCGGTACCGAAAAGAATAAGAAAGAGATCATAAAGGGTATCGGAGATTTAAAACAAATGATTAGAAAATTCAGCTTCTTAGCCAGTTTAGAAGCAGGAAAAGCCCAATTTGGTTACCGTAACGTAAGCATTAATAACACTTTTGATGATTTTATTAGAGCAAAAAAAGAACAGATTACCACTAAGAACCTCACCCTCAACTTGCCAAAGAAGGATTTAAGTATTTTTACCGATAAAGAAAAGTTGACTTTTGCCCTCGGTAGTGTTATTGATAACGCCGTTAAGTTTAGTAAGGATGGCGGTCAAATAGATATTACTTGTCAACAAAAAAACAATGGAGTTGAAATAACGGTGGAGGATAACGGTGCTGGTATGACAAAGGAGGCTCAAGAACTTCTTTTCAAGCCATTTACCAGGGGAACGTCCACATTGCAATTTGATTATGAAGGCATGGGAACAAATCTGTATATTTCGAAAATGATATCAAATTATCTTGGCGGCAATATGGCTGTAGGATCAAAGAAAAATAAGGGAACAAAAGTCACTATCAATATCGGGAATACTCCAAAAGTCAATGAAACAAGCCAAAAACCAGATGATATTAAAGAATCAATCATCAATCCCAGATACAAGAACAAAAAAGCTCCAGCGATGATGAAGAGATAGGGAAAACAAAAATAGGGATAAAGACAAAAAGAAAAATGATCAAAGACATTGTTAAAATAAAAAGTTGTCTCTTTCACAAAACAAGAAAGAAACAACTACCTGGAGATCAGCTCGCAAATGAGGTGCTTGTTAGTGTTTGCATTGTCTCAATCTTTATCCTTTATCTGCTCATATCGGCCGGCTTCTTTAATGTGAATGTTGCCTTTGCTGCTGCCAAGACATGGACTGGAGGGGGTTTAACAAACAATTGGTCCGATGCAGATAACTGGTCTCCCGCCGGAGCTCCGGCAACTGGCGATACGGTTACCATTAATACCGGGTCGAAAGATGTTTACATTGACTCCTCAGCAGCAGCTTCTGTCTCTGGCTTGGTGATAGACACCGGTTACAGCGGAACTGTTTACTTACAGAGAAACTTTGCCATAAACGGTGCGTTTACAGTCAATGCCGGAACATTTGACGGCGGTACTAGTAGTGTGGATGTGAATGGGGCTTTTACTAATGGCGCCAGCGGTATAGTACAAACGGCAGGCGACTGGTTTCAGGCAAGTACCTTTACTGATAGTGGATCATTTACACAAACGGGAGGGACATTTACTTTTGACGCAGCTTTTGGTGGGAGCGGAACGGTAAATATTACTACAAACGCTTCTGGATCGACCACATTCTATAACTTTACCTATTCTTTGCAGGCATTAAATTATGCCGCTTACGTTAACCTTGTAAATAGTTTCACGGTTTCAAACAATCTAGTTTTTAATCGGGGCACGACGATTGGTAATGCAAATAAAATAATTTGTGCTGCAAACAATTGTGTAATTACCGTTCATAAAGATGTAAGTATGCTAAATGGGGGGACAACATCTAATGATTATATTGACATAGGAGATCAGGCCGGTACACAAAATTTTGTAATTAAGATGGATGGCGGTACATTGGAGAGTCCGACCGCCTTTACTCTAACACAAGCCGGTAGTAACCGAGTTAATGAGTATGCAAACTTAGAGTTTGCTGGCTACACGAATCTAACTATTTCGACGGCGATTGCTGCTAATATAAAATTTGGATACACAGGAGGCACTACGTTGATGACAGTTGATGAGAGTGCATCTCTAGCTTTATCAACGGCTATTACATCGGGTCACTCAGTTACTAATAACGGTATCGTTAATGCAGAGTATGCTAGTAGCTGGTCGAATGCCTTTACCAACAATGGAACCCTTAATCTTAGTCCAGCGGATTTTGATACTAATGGCAATTTTATCAATAGCGCCACAGGAGTAGTCAATGCGTCGGCTGGAACCTGGTATCATTCAGCCTCTTTCACCAACGCGGTTGGCGGTGTCTTGAATCTCACCGGAACACAACTGTTTGTGTTGGACGGTAGCAATGGGGGTGATCTCACTTATGATCTGAACGGGGGAACTTTCAACAACTTTACATTCAATAAAACTTATTCGAGTATCGGTTATGATATCGATATTGCTAGTGACTTCACCATAAACGGCAACGTTGACTTTATGTCGACAGGGTCGTTTGATCTACGCTCTCCGACTGGCAAGATAATTTCGATCGGTGGTAATGTTACTACTTCAACAGCGAGCACAATAGGAATCGGTTATGGAGGTTCGGACAACTTGACGCTAAGAATGATCGGAAGTAACAAGACTTTTGATGTGACAAAAACCGGCATAGATGCAAAACTAATCTTTGACGGTTCGACGACCGTAACAAGCGGAGCTTTGGAGCTGAACGGACACAGCACCGGATATAGTTCAATTACCGTTAATGCAGACAAGGTTCTAAATATTGGCGCTGGCGGAGTAAAAATTGGTACACCAATGACCAACAATGGAACCCTTAATCTTAGTCCAGCGGATTTTGATACTAATGGCAATTTTATCAATAGCGCCACAGGAGTAGTCAATGCGTCGGCTGGAACCTGGTATCATTCAGCCTCTTTCACCAATACCTCTGGTGGTGTTTTGAATCTTACCGGAACACAACTTTTTGTCATGGATGGCAGTTACAATGCGTCCGGTTATTCTTATGACCTGAATGGCGCGGAGTTTAATAACTTCACTATAAACCGGACTTACAGCGGTAGTGGCTATAAAATTTATGTTGCCAGTGATTTCACGATAAATGGCAATGTCGATTTTATGATGACTGGTTCTGCTACCCTTAATGGCAATGCCGCCGGCAAAGTAATTTCGATCGGAGGTAATGTCACGACCACAACCGCCAGCACCATAAGAATCGGTTATGGGGATGCCAACGATCTAACTTTAAAAATGACAGGTTCGGGTAAAACTTTTGATGTTACAAAAGCTAACTTAGATGCAAAGTTAATCTTTGATGGCTCAACGACCCTAACAAGTGGTGCCAATGCTGTTTGTGGCTCCCTCACATATGCTTCAATGACTATAAACGAAGCTAAGAGCCTGACAATCGGTAGTGGAGGAGCTACTATTAATTGTTCGATTACAAATAACGGCACACTTGATACTGGTTTAGGAACATTTGATTCAAATGGATCATTTACCAATAGCGCGACCGGATCGGTAGCTCCTGCCGGCGGAACTTGGTATCAGGCTGGGACATTTACAACGAGTGGCAGTTTCTTGGCAACAGGTGGATCCTTTATCTATGATGGCTCTGTTGGCAGTGGTGGCACTTTAACTTTTACGACGGAAGCAGACAACTCGACAACTTTTTATGACTTTACTTATTTATTCCAGGCCGGTAACTATTCTGGTTATGTGAATTTAACTAGCGGATTTACTGTTTCGCACAACCTGTCGTTTTCGCAGACTTCTACTATCGGGAATGCAAGTTGGCTTAAATGTCCAACAAATGACTGCATAATTACGGCGCATAATAATGTGACGGTCAACGCATCCGGTACGGCCACTGGCTATTATACTGAAGTCGGTGATAGTGGGAATACGCAAAACTTTACTGTCAAGATGGACGGGGGAACTTCTGACAGTCCCACTACCTTTACTCAAACGCAAGCGGTTAATAATCGGGTTCAATTCTACGCCAAGCTTGAGATTGCTGGCTATACCAATATTAACCAATCATTTGCGAATGCCAGCTACATTGCTTTTGGGGGAAGTGCAGCCGGTCTAGGGTGGGTGATTGATAGCGGTGGTACTGCCGTATTAACCAGTGCTTTAACCTCGAATTACAATTCCTTTACCAATAACGGCACTTTTAATACTGGCAACTATAGCATTACTCTAAACGGCTCATTTGCCAATAACGGTATCTTTACCCCTGGCAGCAGTACGGTTACCCTAAACGGTGCATTTACAAATGCGGTAGCGAGTGTGGTTGAACCCTCTGGTACTTGGTATCAGGTCGGCAACTTTACGGATAATGGAACATTTAGTGCAACAGCAGGTTTGATGGTCTTTCAATCAGGAAACGTCACCTCGAATTCAAGCAACGCAACTGTCTTTTACGACGTGAACTTTGTCAATCCAAACACAACGATAAATTTAGTCAACAGCTTTACTGTTTTGAATAATTTGTCCTTTCGGTCGACCTATAGTGGGGGGGGGTACCCTTGGACACATTTACTGTCCATCAAACACCTGTGTGATTACGGTGCACAAAGACGTCTTGATTGATAACCCTTATGGTACAACTGCCTCATACCGGACAGAAGCAGGACAAAATGGCAATACTCAAAACTTTACCGTCAAAATGGATGGAGGAACCTCCGACAGTCCAACCACCTTCACCCTAGCCCAGGCTGTCAGTAATTATGTTAATTTTTATGCTCGGTTGGAAATTGCCGCCTACACGAATATCAGTTACACGTCTGCCACGCAGGCTAATACGACTTTTGGCGGCAGCGCGGTTGGATCGAGTCTGGTGATAGACAATGGCGCCACAGCTGTCCTGACTACTAGTCTAATCTCAAGTTACAATTCATTTACCAATAATGGCACTTTTATTCCGGGTAGCTATAGCATTACAAATAACGGTTCATTTACCAATGGGGCAACCGGTAGTGTGCAGCCTACCGACGGTACCTGGAATCAAACCGGCAATTTTTCGGATAGCGGTATTTTTAATGCATCTGGCGGAACTGTTGTTATGAACGGTTCTACCCAGTCTCTTACTGCATCCGGCACAACTACATTTTACAATTTGACCTTCTTCGAGGAGGGCAATTCCACAATCGTGAACAATTTTACGGTCGGAAATAACCTGACCTTTAGTAAAACTACTTCGGGAGGTACTAGTAATTCGATCAAATGCCCGGCAAATAACTGCCTTGTAACAGTTCATGGCGATTTGACGGTTAATCAAACTTCCGGAACAACTGGCAGTCATCAAACGACCGTGGGAGACTCCGGCGGGACACAAAACTTCACTATCATCATGGACGGCGGCACTCAGCCTACTCCGGCAGTTTTGACACACACCCAAACAGGGACAAACTATGCTCTTCTATACGCAAAGCTTCAGATCAGCGGTTATGTTCGGTTAAGTCAATCCATAGTAACAGCAGCTAACGGTTCGTTGGGATACAATAATTCCGGTTCAACGCTTGTAATCAATAACGGAGGAACGTTGCAATTAGGTACGGTTGCCACATCAAAGTATTACTCATTTACGATAAATGGGACGATTGTTACAGCCGGCTATAGTCCAACGATAAATAATACTTTTGCCAACAACGGAATCATTAAGGTAAACGGCAACGAAACGCTGACATTTACCAAAGATTCTGATTCCGGTACTGTTGAGTATATCGGAGACGGAGGCTCAACGTCTTATGCTTCATTGAACTACGGCAACACTTATTACAATTTGAAAATCAATTCGACATCAGGCAACAATTCGTTCACCGCCGCCGCGGCAACAGTCGTTAATAATAGTTATGAGCTTGATGCTGGAACATTTGTTGCTCCACTAGCAGCTAACCTGACCGTAAATACGGACTTTAACCATACTGGCGGTATTTTTACCCATAACTCCGGAACTGTTATCTTAGCCAGCTCAGCGACGGCTAATATTTCCGGCGATACAACATTTAACAATTTCACGTCAACCATTGCTGGCAAGAGACTTAATTTTGAAGCAAATAAAACACAAATAATTTTAGGGACGACAACCCTACAAGGAACCAGCGGTAGTAAGTTGGTGCTAAGAAGCTCAAGCCAGGGAACGCGATGGCTGATTAGCCCTCAAGGAACGCGAGCAATATCAAATGTTGATGTCCAAGACTCAAATAATATAACGATGAACATGATCTATCCGACCACTTCAATCAATGCGGGTAATAACCTGTATTGGTTCGATCCGATCATTATTTCTTCATCGGGTGCGCATGGTTCAATCTCACCGTCAGGAACCGTGTATCTTCTCAATGGTGATAATCAGACCTTTGATATGATTCCTGATGCTAATTATCACGTTGCGGATGTCTTGGTTGATGGTGATAGCGTTGGCGCAGTTTCTAGCTATACATTTACAAATGTTATTGAAGACCACACGATCAGTGTGAGCTTTGCCATTGATACTAGAACAATCAGCGTTGTCACACATGGAAATGGACAAGTTTCACCGGCTGGCCCGGTAACGTTGGATTATGGTTCAAACCAGACCTTTGACATAACACCCTCACTTAATAACCATATAGCCGATGTTCAGGTTGGGCTTGAGGGTGACCCTTTAATCTCAGTTGGTCCGGTAAGCTCATATATCTTTAGTAATGTGTTAGCAAATTCTGTAATTGAAGTGACTTTTGCCCTTGACACGAGAACAATCTCTGCGTCTGCAGGAAGCGGAGGGAGCATTTCACCGAATGGGGAGGTTACTGTAAATTATGGGGATGATCAACCTTTTGCCATCTCTCCCTCGTCTGGTTATCATACCGTAGACGTCCTAGTCGATAGTCTTAGCCAAGGCAGTGTGGATTCATATACCTTTACAGATGTGCAAACTGATCATACTATCTCAGCCACTTTCGCCATCGATACATTCACCCTAACCCCTTCTGCCGGAGTAAATGGCTCTATCTCGCCTCAAGTAGCCCAAACAGTTGATTATGGCTCTGCTAAAACCTTCACCTTTACGCCAAATACCGGCTATCACATTGATGACGTTTTAATTGATGGGGTTAGCCAAGGAAATCTCACAAGTTATACTTTTTCAGATATCCAAGCTAATCACATTATCTCAGTCTCTTTTGCTATCAACACATACTCCTTATCAGCTAATGCTGGATCTGGCGGTACGATTAACCCAAGCGGGACGAAGGTAGTTAACTACAATGCCAGCCAAACTTATGCCATCTCAGCTAACCCCGGTTACAAAATTAACAAGGTAGAAGTAGATGGTATTTCAGTTGGAACTATTTCTAGCCATACCTTCACAAATATTAATGCAGACCACACAATCTCTGCGACTTTCGTTGCAGACGTTCCAGTAAATACAAATCATACGATCTTTGTCTCATCTGTTACTCAAAAACCAGAGGATGATACCGGTAACGATGGTTATGTCACACCAAATGGCAATGTCACAGTAGAAGATGGGAAGAATCAAACATTCCAGATCGTAGCAGGTGAAAATACCAGAATTGTTGATGTTTTGGTAGATGGGACATCGCTTGGGTCAATCGATACTTACACCTTTGCAAACGTTCAAGCAAACCATACTATCAAAGCTGTCTTTATCAGACAATTCACGGTCACTATTAAAGTCATTGGTGATAATCATGGTAGTATTGCGCCGATTGAACCGCAAACCCTTGATTACAATGACAACTATACCTTTAGCATTATCCCGGACAGCAACTACAGGATTTCTGAAATATTGGTTAATCAAGAGCCATTTTTGAACAATAACTGTGTCTTTGATGGTGAAAAAGCAAAATGTACCATCAAAAAGATTGCTACCGAATACAAAATTAAGGTGAAGTACGAGAAGATAAAATCAGAAACAAAGAAAGAAAAGAACGAGACATTTATCGAAACAATCGTAACAAATATTACTAAGCCTTTTTCTGCGATATTTTTAGGGACAAGTGCTGGTTTATCAGGTGTTGGCAAAGTCTATTCAGTAGTCTCGGACAAGGTTGTTGAGGTCGTGAAACAAACTCCACCGCCGGTTGCTTACTCATTTCCGTACCTCTTGTTTATCCTTCTTGGGTTAATGATCCTAGTGTTTCTCTATCAAACTAAAAAAGAAGTTTCTCAGACTAGAAAAATAATTAAACTAACCGAACTAGACAAAAACATCTCTGATCAGAAAGAAAACTTTCTAATGCTCTCGGCTCACTATATCCGAACACCGCTAACGATTATTTCCTCTGGGACAGAGCTCTTCCTCTCACTTGAAAAATTGCCCAAGACGATCATTGATACAATAAAGGACGCTTTGACTAATTTAAAAACAAAGGTTGACGTAATCTTTAATGATATTAATAACAATAGCTATCTGAAGGAGATCAAAGACACGGACATAAAGGAAAAGAGAATTAGAACTTATCTATCCCCATATTTGTGGTTACCAATTATCTTGATTGCCGGTATCGCCGTCTTTTCCAATTACTTGTTTGCTACAGTCGCAAAGATAAACATCAATATCATTAACTATATTTGTGAAGCGCTTGTTTTTGCTATTGCCGCTCAGGTATTGTTCATATACTTCAGAAAGCGTCAAATTGAGAAAGCTAATAGGCTAAAATTTGAAGCAATCCTAGCCAAGCAACAAGTCATTGACTCTGCCCGTAATACTTTCATGAAAGATACGGCTAAGAACTTAAAGACGGAATTAGCCACTCTGGTTGCAACAACAGAAACCATCAAAAACAAAAAGTATCTCAAAGATGCCGAAAAAGGCATGGATGATCTAAAAGCTCTCATCGAGAAGTTTGAATTCCTCTCAAAGCTGGAAGCCGGGAAACTTTCTCTATCTGCCTCTACCACCAACCTAAGCAATCTTACAAAAGATTTGATGAAGTCTAATCAAGAGAAACTAGCCGCTAAAAACTTGGCTGTCAATTTACCAAAGGATGATTTGAGTATTAACACCGACAAAGACAAACTAGCCTTCATCCTGGGTAATGTTCTAGACAATGCCATCAAGTTCAACAAAGATCAAGGAAGTATTAATTTAACCTGGACTAAAGAGAACGACCTAACCAAGATCAAAGTAGAAGATACCGGAGTCGGTATCTCCAAAGAAGGCCAAGAACTTCTTTTCAAACCGTTCTCTAGAGGCACATCAACCCTACAGTTTGATTATGAAGGGATGGGAACAAATCTCTACATTGCAAAATTAGTCGCTAACTATCTAGATGGTGATATCTCAGTGGAATCAAAACTAGGTAAAGGAACCAAGACCACCATTATGATCGGAAACAACCAGCCAATCAATGAAACAAGCCAAAAACCAGATGATATTAAAGAATCAATCATCAATCCCAGATACAAGAACAAAAAAGCTCCAGCGATGATGAAGAGATTAGAAAAACAAAAATAGGGATGAAAAGAAAAACCCGCCTGAAACCAAGCGGGTTTTTCTTTATCTAAACTGATATTCTTTATGGTTATGGGCGGGACTGCGGAATCCGCAGTCCCGCCCAGTTGCCTCGCTAGGCGAGGCAGACGAGGTGACGGGTGTAGGCGTTCGCCTTGAAGCGACGCCCGATGAGGTCCTTGTGTCGACACTTGACGATGCGACCCCTGTAGACCAAGTGGTCGTAGTCGTTGAGCTTGACGCTCGTGACGTCAACCTGGATCCTCTCGACGGTTTCTCCGGCCTCGACACGAATGTGTCGGATGCCGATCGTGGGGCTGGACAGGGTTTCAGCAACGTCGAATGTTTTCAGGATAGTATCTTGCATGACCCCTCCAGGCAAGTTGATTACAGAGTGACATAAATAATAACACAAAACATTAAAAAAGTCAAGCGTTTTATCAATACCAGCAGTTCAGAAACCCTACTTCATAAATTGCTTATATTCTTTTTCAATGCCTTTGGCAATGAAAGTATCTAGGTTTGTCACTTTATTACCATAATCGTGACTAGTGAGGTCAAAACTAATTCGATTGTAAA
The DNA here is from genome assembly GCA_028718325.1 of Patescibacteria group bacterium. Lineage (GTDB taxonomy): Bacteria > Patescibacteriota > CPR2 > UBA1875 > CAIMLA01 > JAQUMB01. The sequence goes on along the minus strand of JAQUMB010000014.1, from coordinate 6,871 downwards.
AAATATGAATGTTTGGATGATGTTGGAATTCTTCAAAAAAGGGCAGGAGCTTATTTAGATAATTAACAGAAGCAACAAAATCATTAAACTTGAACATCTTGATCAAAGCATCGTCAGCAAAGGTCCAGCCCGGCAAACCGTGCATGGCATCCTTGATCTCTGATTTTGATAATATTCTTATTTCTTCCATACATATATTATACCAATACAAACAAAGACTTTCCTGAAAGTGGAATTTATGGTTAAAATAGATACCAGGAGAGTCTCACATCTAATGCTTCTGCAGCAAGGCGTGGGACACCGAGAGGAGAACCAAAATGAATGAAGAAATCTTCAAGGCCTATGATGTTCGTGGGGTTTATCCATCAGAAATTGATGAGAGGGCTGTCGGTTATATTTCTAAGGCATATGTAGCTGTTGTAAAGCCAAAAAAGGTAGTAATCGGTCGAGATGTTCGTACAAGCGGTCAGAGTCTCTTAGAAGCCACCAAACAAGCTCTAACTGAGGCTGGAACGGATGTTGTCGACATCGGTGTTATTACTACTGATATGCTTTACTTCGCAGTAGCTCATTATGGTTTTGACGGCGGAATCGGTATCACGGCTTCGCACAACCCATCAGAATATAATGGGTTAAAGATGGTCAGGTCAGAAGCCAGGCCGGTTTCCATGGACTCAGGCTTAGCTGAGATAAGAGATTTAGCGGCCAAAAACGACTTTAAAAAAGCTGAACGCGTTGGAAAAATCGAGGAATTAGATATATTAGATGGTTATATTAAGAAACTTTTAACATTTGTTGATAAAGAGCTAATAACAAACAAAAAAATTGTGGCTAATCCAAACTTTGGAGCAGCTGGGAAAGCTGTGGAAAGGCTAGCCAGTGAGCTTAATTTTGAAATAGTAAAATTGAATTTCGAAGAGAATGGAAAATTTCCCAAAGGTCGTCCAGATCCGCTTCTCGCAGAAAACCGCAAAGAAACAACAGAACTAATAAAAAAGGTCGGAGCTGATTTTGGAGTTGCTTGGGATGCAGACGCTGACCGTTGCTTTTTCTTCGATGAAACCGGCGCCTTTGTGGACGGTTATTATGAAGCAGCTTTATTGTCACAAATTGTATTAGACAAATATCCAGGCGGGAAAATTATTCATGATCCGAGATTGATCTGGGCGACACAAGATTTAGTCAAAGAAGCTGGTGGTATCCCACTGATAAATAAAGTCGGGCATTCCTTTATAAAGGAGAGGATGCGACGAGAGGAAGCGGTTTTTGGCGGTGAAAATTCTGGACATTTCTATTTCAAGGATTTTTATTACTGCGATAACGGTATGATTCCATTTCTTTTAATGTTGCAAAAGCTTTGTGAAACCGGTAAGCAAATGTCAGAGTTGGTCAATCCATTAAGGCAGAATTATCCAGTTTCTGGAGAAATTAATTTTACTGTTACTGATTCACAAAAAGAATTAGACGAGATTAAAGAAAAATACAATGACGCAATGATTGATACAATTGATGGTATTTCGGTTACGTATCCTGATTGGCGCTTCAATGTCAGAATTTCCAATACCGAACCGCTTTTGAGGTTAAATGTTGAAGCCAGAACAAAGGATTTGGTTGACCAAAAGGTTGCAGAACTGACAGCGATAATCGAAGATTAAATGTTTAAAATAATCAGAAAAATTATCAAATGGGGCATCAGGCTAGCAATCCTAGTTCTAATAATTTTTGTTATTATTTTTATCTATAACTTTTTGATCAACGGGATCACCGGTCAGGCCAGCAAAAAATGTCAAGAAATCACAACCCAAAATGGTAGCGGGAAAGAAGTTGTATACACGGCTCTAGCAGATTGGCTCAAAACACAGAGCACCAGTATTGTGATGGTGACGGACGCTTACTATAAAAACGATTCTAAAAAAGGTGATCAGGTCATTGTTAAATATTCTTTATATAAAAATATTTATTCGGGACAAAGAACTATTGACTCCAAAACGCTTCAAAAATTCTGCGGTATATAATCTATTATTAAATTCCTAAACCTACTGTTTTTTGGACTCTTTCCAGGGTTTCTCTGGCAGTGGGAGCAACTTTTTTGGCCCCGTCTTCTAAAATTTTAGTTACTTCTTTATCGTTCAACCCAGCCATCTTTTGTTGGATAGGTTCAAAGAGATTGATCACTGCTTCAGCGACATCAGCTTTAAATTGGCCATAATTTTTACTGGCATATTCTTTTTCTAGTTCAGAAGTGGATTTTTGAGTGATACTTGATAAGATATTTAACAAATTAGATATCCCAGGCTTTTTTACAACATCAAATTTGATTTCTGAACCGGAATCAGTAACAGCCCGAGCGAACTTCTTCCGAATAGCGTCTGGAGTATCAGTAATATTGATGCGGCTGCCATCATTCTCATCAGATTTGGACATTTTCGCAGTTGGATCGGTTAGACTCATGATACGAGCGGATTCCTTATTTATAATTGGTTCAGGAATGACGAAGACTTTTTCTTTGTATCTTTTATTCACTCTTTCGGCAATATCTCGACAAATTTCGACATGCTGTTTCTGATCATCGCCGACAGGGACTTCATCCGTATTGTAAAGTAGGATGTCTGCTGCCATAAGTACTGGATAATCGAATAGGCCAACAGAAACGGTTTCTTCTTTGCGTTTGTTCTGGTTCCTAAATGTATCACTGTTCTTCCATTCGGTTTCAATATGCCGGATAATGTCTTCTAGCTGACTTCTGTCATATGAGCTAAGAGTCCTGGTGTCAGGTAGTTGGAATAATCGACCTAGTTGCACACCTGTTTTGTCTTTGAACTGTGTCATTCTCTTTAGCTCGCCAAAATAGGTAAAGTTATTCAAAATCCAAGCCAATTCCGTGTGTTCCGGCCGTGAAGACTGAATAAAAATTGAAGACTTCGCTGGGTCAATACCGGCAGCTAAGTAGATTTTGGCGGTTTCGATGATTCTTTTCTGCAGGTCTTTCGGGTCTTGTGGTACGGTGATAGCATGAAGATCAACTATGCAGAAGATATTGTCTTTGTCATCTTGTCCGCGAACCCAATTTAAGATTGCCCCCAGATAATTACCTAAGTGCAGATTTCCGGTCGGCTGTATTCCTGAAAAAACTCTCTTTTTACTCATGATTTCTCCTAATTTGACTTTATTCTATCACAAAGAAAGTAAATATTGACAGAAAATAATATCTTGACTAATATATATTAGCACTCTATAATAAAGAGTGCTAATTAACAAATTTATTTATTAATAATTCCAAACGTCATCTCGACCGAAGTGGAGAGGCCTGATTCCTCGGCTTCGCTCGGAATGACAAAAAAAGGAGGTAAGATGAAAATCAAACCATTGTCAGACAAAGTTGTTATCAAACCGCTTGAAGCAGAACAAAAAACTGCTAGCGGCATCGTCATTCCCGATACAGCTAAAGAAAAACCAGCACAAGGCGAAGTTGTGGCAGTTGGCCCGGGCAAAGTAAAAGAGGGCAAAAGTATTGCTATGACAGTCAAAATCGGAGACAAGGTTTTATATTCCAAGTACTCACCACAAGAAGTGAAAGTTGACGGAACAGAATATTTAATTATCAGCGAAGAAGATATACTCGCGATTATTGAGAAGTAATCACGAAGTTACTAGTTTTTAGTAAATAGTAACTAGTTAACTCACAACTAATTGACTATTAAACTGACGAATGAAAGGAGTTTTATGGCTAAACAAATATTAAGCGGGGAAGAAGCCAGAATCGCCCTCAAAAGAGGCGTGGATACACTGGCGAATACAGTAAAAGTAACCCTAGGCCCTAAGGGTAGAAATGTGGTTTTGGATAAGAAATTTGGCTCGCCAGTTATTACAAATGATGGGGTAACTATTGCCAAGGAAATCGAAATTGGGACAATAAGCGATGATCCAAAGAAAAAAGCTCAAGCGGTAATTGAAAACGTTGGCGCTCAAGTGATCAAAGATGTTGCTTCGAAAACCAATGATGTAGCTGGAGACGGAACAACAACCGCGACGGTTATTGCCCAAGCAATGATTGAAGAAGGCATCAAAAATGTAACCGCTGGGGCTAATCCGATGGCAATCCGAAGAGGGATCGAAAAAGCCACAAATGCCGTAGTAGAAGAACTGAAAAAGGTTAAAAAAGAGGTCAAAGACTCCTCAGATATTGCCAATGTAGCCGCAATCTCAGCCGCCGATGTAGAAATCGGACAGATGATCGCCGATGCAATGGACACAGTTGGCAAAGATGGGGTCATTACCGTAGAAGAATCTCAAACATTGGGCATCGAAAAAGAAGTTGTTGAAGGTATGCAATTTGACAAAGGTTATATTGCTCCCTATATGGTAACTGACGCTGCTCGGATGGAAGCTATCTACGAACATCCATCAATCCTTATCACAGACAAAAAAATCAGCGCGATTGCGGAGATTTTACCGCTACTTGAAAAAATGGCCAATGCCGGTAAAAAAGATTTGGTTATTATTGCTGATGAAGTTGAGGGTGAAGCACTGGCGACATTGGTTGTCAATAAGTTACGTGGCATCTTCAATACCTTAGCAGTCAAAGCCCCTGGTTTTGGTGATCGACGCAAAGAAATGTTGCAAGATATCGCTATTTTAACCGGAGGACAAGTTATTACCGAAGATCTTGGCCTGAAGTTAGAAGAAACCGAGATAGAAATGCTCGGAACGGCGAGAAAAGTGATAGCTGATAAAGACAATACGACAATAGTTGAAGGAGCCGGTGAAAAATCAGCCGTAGAAAATCGTATCAAAGAAATTCGATCAGAAATAGACCGGACAACTTCTGATTGGGATAAAGAAAAATTACAAGAAAGATTGGCCAAATTAGCCGGTGGAGTCGCTGTACTAAAAATAGGGGCCGCGACCGAGGTTGAACAAAAAGAGAAACAACATCGAGTCGAAGATGCTCTGGCTGCTACACGAGCTGCCGTCGAAGAAGGTATCGTTCCTGGCGGTGGAGTAGCTTTGATCAGAGCAGGCAAGGCTTTATCAGGATTGAAGCTGGACAAAGAAGAACAAGTGGGAGTAGAAATAGTTGAAAAATCACTCGAGGCTCCTCTAATGCAGATTGCTGCCAATGCCGGAGAAAAGGCAGACGTGGTAATTGACAAAATTCGCAAAGAAAGCAGCTTTGCGTATGGCTATGATTTTGCCAAGGGAGAATATAAGGATATGGTGAAGGCAGGGATCATTGATCCGGCCAAAGTAACAAGATCAGCTTTGCAAAATGCAGCTTCAGCTGCGGCAATGCTTCTTACGACCGAGGCGGTAGTAGCCGATATCCCTGAGAAGGAAGAACCAGCCATGCCTGGTGGTATGCCAGGAGGAATGGGCTACTAAACAGGATAATTAAATATTTCCGATTCCAAGAAAGCTCCATATTTTGGAGCTTTCTTTATTATTGATCAAGATTGAAAAATGTGGTATATTATGCATCGTGTAATAACAAGTACCCAAAAATTGAACGGAGGATAGACATGGGACTCCATCCAGAAGCATTGCCGGAAGTATCTCCTGCTGAGGATTCAGATGAAGAGGAGATCCGCATCTGCAAGTGTGGCTGCGGCAAGCCTCTCGAGAAGCACGGACCAGACGATCGTGATGACACCCATCGCGGCCTGCAGTACGACTGAACTATTAGTGAGGGGGAAATGGTGGCTAAGATTCTGCTCAAAGAGCAAGAACACTGTGCCGGCTGCGGCAAGTACTTGGAGCCCGGCGAGCGAGCTACGATTGTTAAGGCAGACGAAGAAGATGAAGAAAAAGTATACTGCAGGGATTGCAGGTAGCTTACCCTGGGGGAGCATCATGAAACTACCGATTTTCTTTGTCGGGATGATGATCGTCGTGTTCGCTCTAGCCATCATCGCTGGCAGCCTATGCGGGTTGCAGTAGGAGGGGTGATATGACGGTGCACATGCCAAGAATGATCGAAATGCTTCTGGCAGGCCCGAAGAAGGAGATTGTTGTCGAAGCAGAAGACAACCTGCGTAGTCAATATCTCAGATCTGGCTTGTCCGAGGCCTGCTCATTCAAAGAGTTTGAGGTGGCCACGAGACACCTCAACGGAGGCTTCTGTTGGCAAAAACTAGGTCAAGTGCTGATCATACCAGTCACAGAAGGAGAAAAGGTGTGAGCAGAACAACCAGTCTCCTCAAGTTGATGGCCATTATCGTCGTGATAGTGCTCGTGACCCTCCTAGCGAGGGTATACCTTATCGGGATTCCAACCTGAACTAAGGCTAGAAGCCATGTCTGTTCTGTTGTCAATTGTTAGGTCGTAACTAGAGTTTCTGGTTACGACCTTTCGCTTTGTCCCTAGAGTTTTGCCTTATTTTATGCTAAAATATTAATATGCAAGATTTGAATAAAGCCTCTGGCTTGGATATAAAGTTAAATAATTTTAAACTAATCTATGACGAAGACCAGTATTTAGCCAAGGCAAAACCTCGTGAATATACCGAAGCTATCCCAGTTTATCTAAAAAAAGACGATCACAAACAGATGCTTTATTGGATGTATCGTTATTTCGAAGACGAAAAAGACAAAAAAATATTTGATAGTGCCGGTCTAGAGTATGACTTGACGGTAATCAAAAATGGCCAGATAGGCGAAGAATATATCAAAACAGTCGGCCATTATCATGCAAATATTTCCGATTCTGATACAACTTACCCCGAAGTTTATGAAGTGATAGAAGGTAACATTGAATACTTATTACAGACAAAACCTGACAAAGGCGGAAAAGTCGATGCTATCTTGGTAGAGGCTGAAGCGGGAGACAAGGTTGTGGTCCCTCCTGGCTATGGGCATATCAGCATTAATGCTGG
>JAQUMB010000013.1 GCA_028718325.1 Patescibacteria group bacterium | reverse complement strand
TGCGTGATTATTTAAATACCCAAGACTTTTGGGAAATCGAAACCCCCAGCTTAACTAACGGAACACCAGAGGGTGCCAGAGAATATATTGTGCCGTCTAGGTTACAAGAGGGTAAATTTTATGTTCTAACTCAATCCCCACAACAGTTTAAGCAGCTCTTGATGGTCGGCGGTATAGAAAAATATTACCAAATCGCAAGGTGCTTCCGTGATGAAGACCAAAGAGGGGATAGACAGCCAGAATTCACACAGTTAGACATGGAAATGTCATTTGTTGGGCAAGAAGACATTTTAAACCTACTAGAAAAAATGATGATTAGCATGATTAAATCAGTTTTTCCCGAAAAGAAAATCTCAGCAACGCCATTCCCAAGAATTACATATAAAGAATCGATCCAAATATACAAATCAGACAAACCTGATCTGAGAAAAAACAAAAAAGATGAGAACGAATTGTCGTTTTGCTGGATTATTGATTTCCCGATGTTCGAATACAGCGATTTGGAGAAAAAGACCGTTGCAATACACCATCCATTTACAAGACCAAAAGATGAAGATATCGAACTTTTAGACAAAAAGCCACTCGATGTCAGGGCTAGTGCTTATGACTTAGTATTGAATGGTACAGAACTTGGCAGCGGTAGTCTAAGGATTCATGAAAGCAGTCTACAGGAAAAAGTTTTTGAAATTCTAGAATTAAAAAGAGACGAGACTAAAACTCGTTTTGGACATATGCTTGAAGCGTTTGAATATTCGCCGCCGCCACACGGTGGGTTTGCCTTTGGATTGGATAGACTGCTAGCTGTTATTTTGAATCAGAAAAGCATTCGAGAAGTGATCGCTTTTCCAAAAACTGGTGATGCTAAGGATCCTTTGATGGGAGCTCCTGAAGTTGTCAGTGAAAAAGTTTTAAGAGAAGCCCATATCAAATTAAGAAAAACTGACTAGAATATTATGTATAAAGTAGAACTCGAAAAGTTTGCAGGTCCATTGGATCTTTTATTGCAATTAATCGAGAATGAAAAACTTGATGTTTGTGAGCTATCTTTATCAAAAATTACTGATACCTATCTAACAGAACTTAAAAAAATGGATAAATCGAGCGAAGAACTAGCCGAATTTGTCGTTATTGCGGCTAAACTGCTTTATGTAAAATCAAAGGGACTATTACCCAGTATTGAAACTGCTGAAGAAGAACAAGAGATTGCCGACCTCGAAGCAGCTTTACTCGAATATCAAAAATATAAAGAAGCAGCCAAAACATTTGAGCAAATTTTAGAAAAAAATATGAGATCATATTCTAGACAAGCTGTGCCCGAAAAAGTTATTCTTTTTTCTCCGCCAAAAGATGTCAACCGGCAAAAGCTTTTTGAAATTCTAGCAAAGCTTTTGGCTAAAAACGAGATAAAACCTGAGGAAGAGATTATAAAGCCTGTCAAATTTTCTCTTGAAGAAAAAAAAGGTGAAATAAGTAGAATGATTCATAAAGGAAAGGTCTCTTTTACCTCTTTGTTTAAAAGATCTACTACCAAAGCAGAGATTATTGTTACCTTTCTAGCTATTCTTGAGATGGTCAAGCAAAAAGAAATAGTTGTGAGCCAAAATAAGAACTTTGCTGATTTTTCGCTATCTCGTGTAAAATGATATTATGGAAAAAGACGTTAAAAAAAATTTAGAAAGCCTCTTATTCGTCGCTGAGAAACCTGTTAGCGTCAAAGAGCTAGCAAATGTTACCAGTTTTATGGTTTCGGAAGTGCAAACAGCCTTGAATGAATTGGAAAAAGAGTACGAGAATAGAGGCATTCGATTGATTCGAAAAGGAGAATATTTTTCAATTGTCACAGCCCCCGAGTGTGGTGAGATTATCTGTAAGTACTTAAACGAAGAGCTCCGACATGATTTATCGCAAGCCGCTCTAGAAACTCTTGCGGTCATAACCTACAAACAGCCATTGACCAGGGTAGAGATTGAAGAGATTAGAGGAGTAAACTCCGATCAAACGCTCAGAAGTTTGCTCGTTCGAGGACTTATCTGTGAAATTGGCCGCAAGGAAACCATCGGCAGACCAATTTTATATGGGACAACCATGGAATTTATTCAATATTTCGGTCTTCTAAAAGAAGATGAGTTGCCAAGGTTTGATGAACTAAAGCTATTTAGAGAAGAAGATGAGGCTAGCTAAATATTTGGCAAGTTGTGGACTCGGCTCTAGACGATCTTGTGAAATACTCATAAAATCCGACCAAATAAAGGTCAATGGAATAAGTATTAATACGCCCGCAGTTGATATAGACCCGTCAACTGACGACATCAAATATAAAAATCTACCAGTGAGGCCAACCGAATTAGTCTATTATCTCTTGAATAAGCCGATTGGCTACACAGTTACAAGGAAGGATAATTATGCAAAAAAAATTGTGACAAGTCTGATCCCGGAGAGTCCGCCTGTTTGGCCGGTCGGACGCTTAGATGTCGGTACCTCTGGTTTACTCATTATGACAAATGATGGTCGGTTAACCCAAATAATGACTCATCCTAAATATAATAAAGAGAAAGAATATATTATTAAAACTAACACAGACTTAACTCCAGAAGTAATAGCAAAAATTCAGAAAGGAACAAATTTGGAAGATGGGTTAATCAAGCCAGATTTTTTTGAGAAAACAAATGAACAAACTTACAAAATTATCATCCATAGCGGCAAAAAAAGAGTTATTCGCCGATTGATGGCTCACTACCAGAGAAAAACTTTGTTCCTGGAAAGGATTAGAATAGAAGGATTAGAATTAGACGGGCTGGCTGCTGGTGAATATCGACCGTTAACCGCAAAAGAGATTGAGGGGTTACTTGATAATGAATAGTTTTTTTCTGGCAATGTTTCTAATGTTAAGCTATTTTTCACCAAATTGTTTTTCAATTGAGAATATTGATAAAAGTGTGAATAATTTATTAAACAAGGTTGATCAGGCAGAACCATCAGCAGATACGCTGTCAAATAAGCAAACTGCATGGAATGTTATTATTAATCCTATTCCGGCAAAGACTAAAGGCGAAGCCTATTTACCTCTGGCAAAAGCTGCTTTGGTCCAGGACTTTAATAGCGGAGAATATCTTCTGGAAAACAATGTAGACAGCAGACTACCAATCGCCAGTTTAACAAAATTGATGACTGCCTATGTGGTGCTCAAAGAGACATCAGCTAGCCAAATATTTGTAGTCCCAGATGTTTCTACGCAACCCGGGGATAGCCTAACGGGCTTACAAGTCGGTGAGAAGCTAACCGTAGAATCTCTCCTGAAAGGCCTTCTCATAACTTCAGGTAGCGATTCAGCGTTGACCTTGGCAGTTGGGATAGCCGGAAGCCAAAAAACTTTTATTGATAAAATGAATTTGGCTGCTTCAGAATTACAGTTAACTAATAGCCATTTTGCAAATCCAGTTGGTTGGGACGATGTGAATAATTACTCAAGCGCAAAAGATCTCACCATCCTTTCAAATGTTCTTCTCAGGAATGAAAATTTTCGAAAGATTGTTTCAACTAAGTATAGCTCGATTTTAACCCAGAATGGCAGACGTATCCCATTGTCAAATACAAATTTATTGCTAGGCTCAAATGGTTATATTGGACTTAAAACCGGTTATACCCCTGCCGCTGGTGAATGTTTGATCGCTTTAAATAGCACAAATAATCATGAGGTTCTTTCGATTGTTATTGGCTCACCGGATCGGTTTGGCCAAACTTCAAGCCTTTTATCCTGGATTAATAGTAGCTTTTTGTGGTAATATAAAACGTCAAATGAGGAAATATAAATGCTACCTATCGTTGCCATTGTTGGTCGAGCCAATGTTGGAAAATCGACATTATTCAATCGCTTGATCGGCAAAAAAAAGGCGATTACCGCAGACTGGTCAGGAACTACTCGAGACCGGCTCTATGACGTTTGTCATTGGAATAATAAGAGCTTTATCCTGGCAGACACTGCCGGCATTGAAAACGAGGGCCTAGATAATAATTTGAATCTCGATATTCAAAGACAAATTCAGATAGCCATAGAAGAGGCTGACCTCCTTGTTTTTATCGTTGATGTTAGGAGTGGGATTACCAATAATGACTTAAATGCTCTCCAGAAAATCCAAAAATCAAAAAAACCCTTCATCCTGGTAGCAAACAAATGTGATAGTGGGAATGATATGTCCTCTGTTAGTGAATTTTATAAATTGGGGGTTAAAGAAATCATAGCAATTTCGGCCTTGGTTGGAAGGGGGACCGGGGACCTCCTAGATATAATAAGCAAAAATATCAAAGCAGTTAAATCAGATGTTATACCAAAAGAAAAGAATCAAACAATTAATGTCGCGATAGCCGGGAGGCCTAATGTTGGAAAATCGTCTCTGTTAAATAAGCTGACTGGTATTGAAAGAGCTGTTGTTTCAGAAAAGGCAGGGACAACCAGAGATGTCGCAGACTTTACAGTTGAGACTGATGGCAAACAGATCAAATTTATCGATACCGCCGGTGTCAGGAGAAGAGGAAAGGTAGGGAAAACTGCGGATGGAGTAAAACCGGGACAGATCGAAAAATATTCAGTTATCAGATCAATGAGGGCTATCTCTGAGTCAGATGTTGTTCTTCTTTTGATTGATGCATCTGAAGGATTGACGGCCCAGGATCTCCACATTGCCGGATTCTCCCACGACGAAAAGAAAAGCATGGTTTTAGTCGTGAACAAGTGGGACTCGGTTGAGGAAGGAGATATGCACAAATATTTAGCTTATATAGCTCAAAAAATCAATTTTTTACCCTATGCTCCGGTCATCTTTGTTTCAGCTAAAACGGGCAAGAATGTCCATAAAATCACTGATTTGATTTTGGAAGTATACGACGCAAGATTTAAACGCATTGCTACTGGAGAATTAAACACCAAGATAGCTGAAGATATATTAAGAAAACCTCCATCCGCTCAAAAGAATATTCTTCCCAAAATAAATTATTTGACTCAAGCTGGTACAAATCCACCTACTTTTGTTTTTTTTGCTAATCATCCTGACCTAATTCACTTTTCCTATAGCCGATATCTGGAGAATCGCATCCGTGAACATTGGGATTTCAGTGGGACTCCAATCACTATTTCCTTTAAGAAGAAAAACGGTTAGGATTATTATATGAAAGTTATCGTTGGACTGGGAAATCCAGGGAAAGAATATGAATTAACGAGACATAATTTTGGGTTCACTTTATTGAACAGGCTCTCGCTGAAGCTGGGGATTAATTTTAATTATGAAAAAAAATTTGAAGCTGAGGTCGCTGTATTAGAGACAGACGGCCAAAAGATTTTTTTAGTTAAGCCACAAACTTTTATGAATCGGTCAGGTGAGGCAGTTAAGAAAATTATAGAATACTTCAAAATCGACGTGAAAGACGTCGTAGTTATTTATGACGACATAGACCTCGATCTGGGCACCTTCAAAACAACAGGTTCTAGCTCAGCCGGTCATCGTGGCATGGAATCAATTTTGAAAAGTCTAAATACTAGTGAATTGGCACGTTATCGCCTAGGGATTAATAGTCATAAGAAAGAGAGTATTCCAACTGATGTTTTTGTTTTGGACAGGTTCGCAGAATCAGAAGCACATGAAAAAGAAAAAGTTATTGATGACGTGGCCAAACAAATACTAATTGATTTAAAAATAAAGCAGTAAAGTATATTGTTTTTATAAAAATTTGATGCAAAAATGATAAAGAGGCCAGAAAACTGACCTCTTTATCAAAGTTTCAATAAACTCCAGAGAAACACTGTCATTTGACTTAACCTAACCCAATTATTGGCCGGCGGTTACCTGGAGAACCCTACCAACAAGTAAGCTCTTAAAGGAGGGTGTTCAAGATCTACTCATTGATAGGATACTGCAGACAACTAATTTCTTTTATTAGTCGACAAGCTATTCTAGCATTAATTTATTAATTTGTCAAGTATATTATGGAGCAATTGTGGAAAAAGATAGCGAAGAATTAAAATATTGGCTTATTATAAGCAATAATCCTAAAATTGGCTCAATTGGTTTTAAACAGATACTTGATACAAAAGTCAAATTAAAAACCATATACAACTCTAGCAAAAAAGAACTGATGAGTTATGGGTTAAGTAACAGGATCGTCCAGGAATTACTAGTTTGCCAAAAAGAGTATAAACCTGAACTAGTCATCAATAATTTGAAGAGTAATCACATTTCGGTCATCACACTCAATAGTCCGAAGTATCCCAAACTGTTAAGAGAGATCTATGATCCGCCGGGCGTTTTGTATTACAAAGGATCATTCGATCATCATGATTTGATGATCGGAATTGTCGGAAGCAGAAAACCAACTGATTACGGACGGCACATCACGTATGAGCTATCATATGATTTAGCTAAGGCAGGTATAACGATAGTAAGCGGCTTAGCTTTAGGTATAGATTCCATTGCCCATCAAGCAGCTCTTGACGCCAAGGGGAAAACCGTGGCAGTTTTAGGCTGCGGTCTAGATAATATTTATCCCGGTACCCATCGGAAACTGGCTCAGGATATACTAGAAAGTGGGGGAGCAATAATCAGTGAATACCCGATTGGCGTACCGCCATTAAAACAAAATTTTCCTGCTAGAAACAGGATTATTAGCGGCTTGAGCCAAGGTTTAGTTGTAACCGAAGCTGCAGAAGGGTCTGGCTCTTTGATAACTGCTCGTGCAGCTCTGGATCAAAACAGAGAGGTTTTTGCCATCCCTGGACCGATATATAACAAAAACAGCTTTGGGCCAAACAATCTGATAAAGGTTGGGGCACATATGGTTATCGAAGTTCAGGATGTTTTTGACGAATTCGGTTTGGTTGCGCCTAAGGAAACTATTAATATGCGTCGAATGCTGCCAGACAACCCAAGTGAAGAGATTATCTTCAAAGTTCTCAAAGACAATCCAAAACATATCAATATGATAATCAAAGAGTCGGCTTTAAAGCAAAATGATGTTAGCTCACTCATAACAATGATGGAAATAAGCGGAAAAATAAAACACCTCGGAGGAATGATTTATCGTCTTAACAATTGACAGATTGACGATTCACTTTTATCATTAACCCTTGACTATGAAAAAATTAGTAATTGTAGAATCACCGGCGAAATCTAAAACTATCGAGAAATATCTTGGTAGTGATTATCGAGTGATGGCAACCTATGGCCATGTCCGTGATTTACCAACTAGTCGATTAGGGATCGACATCGAAAATAATTTCGCTCCAGAGTATATTGTCCCAACTAAAAGTAAAAAGACAATTTCTGCTTTTAAAAAGGCCTTAGCCACAACTAGCCTGGTAATCTTGGCAACTGACCCAGATAGAGAGGGGGAGGCTATATCTTGGCACGTTGTAGAAGCCTTGAAACTAAAAAAGGTAAAGCTCCAAAGGATCGAATTTCACGAAATTACCAAAGAAGCAATATCGAAAGCGGTGAATTCGCCTCGAGACATTGACATTAACTTAGTTAACGCCCAACAAGCAAGAAGGGTTTTAGACCGTTTGGTTGGTTATTCTTTAAGCCCACTACTTTGGAAAAAGGTGTTAAAAGGTCTCTCCGCCGGCCGAGTCCAATCAGTAGCCGTAAGATTGATTGTTGATAGAGAAAGAGAAATCGATGCTTTCAAGCCTAACGAATATTGGGAGATGAAAGCAAAACTTGATAAGAAAGAGACTAACGAAGAGTTTATTGCCAAAGTTAATAAATACAAAAACAAACCTCTGGCTGTAAGCAATAAAACTGAATCAGAACAAGTCATAAAGGGTCTTCCTTTAGGCCCATACAAAGTAGACAAGGTAGAGACCAAGGAAGTAAAAAGAAGCCCAGCCCCACCATTCATTACTTCAACTCTGCAACAAGAGGCTGCGCGAAAACTATACTTTAGCGCAAAAAAAACAATGGCCGTCGCGCAGCAATTATATGAAGGGATTGAACTAGAGGGAAAGGAGTCAGTTGGTTTGATTACCTACATGCGTACTGACTCAACCAACCTTTCGACACAAGCACTATCAGAAGCTCGGGATTATATCCAACAAAAAGTTGGGCGGGAATATGTTCCCGTGAAACCAAGGGTTTACAAGAAAGCTAAATCAGCACAAGAGGCTCATGAGGCAATTCGACCGACTTCTTTTTCCCGAACTTCTGACACACTAAAAGCATATTTATCCAAGGATCAGTTAAAGCTTTACGAACTTATCTGGAAACGAGCTCTGGCTAGTCAAATGTCTGATTGTCTATACTCGCAAACTGGTATTGATATTACAATTGGCGAGTACAATTTGCATGCTGGCGGTAGAACAATAAAATTCTCTGGATTTATGAGTGTTTACTTAGAATCAGAAGACGATAAAACTGAAGATGAAGAAAAATCAATCCTGCCGAAATTATCAAAAGGTGATATTTGCAACCTAAAAGAAGTTTTTGGAGAGCAAAAATTTACTGAACCGCCACCTCGTTATTCCGAAGCATCCCTCATCAAAGAACTAGAAGCCAATGGGATCGGCCGTCCATCAACTTATGCCCCAACAATTTCAACCATTCAAGAACGCGGGTACATTCAAGTTGAGAACCGTCGGCTGTTTCCAAATGACATAGCCTATGTTGTTATTGATTTATTAAGGGATCATTTTCCATTTGTTGTCAGTGTCGACTTTACCGCACATGTCGAAAAAGAATTAGACGATGTGGCAGATGGTAAGGAGAAGTGGCAGGAAGTGATCAAAGAATTTTGGCATCCCTTCGAAGAAGACTTAAAAAAAGCCTCAACGTCAATCGAAAAAGTAAAACTTGAAAAAGCCACTGATGAAATCTGTGAAAAATGCGGGAAACCCATGGTCATTAAACACGGCCGATTCGGAGAATTCTTAGCTTGTACTGGTTTCCCGGAATGCCGAAATACCAGACCTTTGCCACCAAAAAATCTTGGATTGAAATGTCCAAAATGTCATGAAGGAGACATCGTTGAGCGTAGAACAAAAAAGGGTAAACTTTTTTGGGGTTGCTCGAGATATCCTGAATGCGATTATGCGACATGGACAAAGCCCAAGACGGAGGAAGAGCAATAAAAATATAAATGGCAAATCTATTTGAACAAAATAGTTACTCAGAAACTCCTCTAGCAGACCGTATGAGACCAAGAGATTTTAGTGAGTTTTACGGCCAAAATTTTTTGATTGGCAAAAACAAACCCCTAAGGAAAATGATTGAGACAGATAGGCTTACTTCCATTATTCTCTGGGGACCGCCGGGAACAGGAAAAACGACCATTGGGAGGATTGTCGCAGCAAAGACAAACTCTTATTTTGAAGAGTTCAGTGCCGTTACAAGTGGAGTTAATGATCTCCGAAGAGTAGTCAAGGAAGCAAAGGAAAGAAGAAATCTTTATAAGTTGAAGACGGTTCTTTTTGTTGATGAAATTCATCGTTTTAATAAATCACAGCAAGATGGTTTTCTCCCTCATATAGAGAACGGCACTTTGATACTGGTTGGAGCAACAACGGAAAATCCCGGTTTTGAAATTAACTCCGCCTTATTGTCTAGATCGATGCTTTTTGAATTGAAGAAGCTTGAAGATAGTGATATCAAAAAGATAATAATTAGTACCATTACCGATGAGGACAGGGGACTGGGCAAACAAAAATTATCGATAGAAGACGACGCCTTGAAATATTTAATCAAAGCAGCTAACGGAGATGCCAGAAGCGCTATTAACGCGCTTGAAATAGCCAGTTCTTCAAACCTTAAAAAAGGACTCATTACCAAATCAATTATATCGGATTCTTTTAACAAAAAAATTATCTCCGCATACAAAAAAGGTGATAATCATTATGATGTCATTTCTGCCTTTATCAAATCAATGAGAGGCAGTGACCCCGATGCTGCTATTTATTGGCTCGCTAGAATGATTGAGGCAGGAGAGGATCCTAAATTTATTGCCAGAAGAATGGTGGTCTTTGCCAGTGAAGATATCGGCAATGCCGCCCCGATGGCCCTGCTTTTAGCTGTTGCTTGTTTTGAAGCAGTAAATTATATCGGATTGCCCGAAGCCAGAATCAATTTAGCCCAATGTGCTATATACTTAGCTTCGGCTCCGAAATCTAATGCATCATATTTGGCTATCGATGACGCTTTAAAAGATGTCAGGGAAGAAAAGATCCTCGATGTGCCGAAACATCTAAAAAATGCTCCCACTAAATTTGCCAAGGAGCAAGGTTATGGGAAAGAATATTTATATCCCCATAATTTTCCTGACGGAATCATGAAACAAGATTATTTGCCGGAAAATTTAATAACTAAAAAATATTATGTGCCAACCGACCATGGTGTAGAAGCCGAAATAAAAAATAGACTGGACAGAAAAAAGTCAAAAAAATAGAATATTCCTATGTATCCAGCTTTTTTAACTGAAACAATTTTATCGACTTTCCGGATCGCTATTATTATCATACCTTTGCTTTTTTTCTTTGAGTGGCTCAATCATCGTTATGGGGAAAAAATTGAAGCGATCATCAAACGCTCTAAATATTTTATGCCCCTTATCGGCGCCACTTTTGGTCTTCTTCCTGGTTGCAACGTTGCTGTTATCACAGCTATCTTTTATACTCAAGGAGTTGCGTCTCTGGGAACTCTTATAGCAGCTTTAATAGCAACCTCAGATGAGGCAATTTTTGTTTTTATCCCATTAGGATTTAATTTTATTCCTCTACTAATCGCCAAATTTATCCTGGCCTTGATCGCTGGTTATAGCATTGATTTCTTTTTTCATCCCAAGTTTTTCAAAAACTCATTAGAGAAAACAACTGAAATTGACTTTTGTTGTGCTGAACATCCCCATAATAAGGAGATAGCCCAGATGTTCAAACATACCTTGAAGCATGGAGCCAGAATTGTTTTAATTGTATTCTTAGTTCTCTTGTCTCTTAATTATATCCAGGACAGGGTTTCTGTAGCTTCTTACGCTCATCTTTTTACAAATTATGGTTACTTTCAACCTTCCATAATTGGTTTGATCGGCCTAATACCGGGGTGTGGAACCTCGGTTGGGATCGCGACTCTCTATACAAAAGAAGTAATAACTTTTGGAGCGGCTGTTGCTGGATTATCAACAGCCTCAGGAGAAGCTCTGATTGTTTTGTATGGACAAGGATTGACCAAAAAGAGGGTTATCAAGATAGCTGCTATCCTTTTTACTTTTAGTGTTATTTGGGGCACTTTAATCCAGATCACCCATATAACATTTTAAATAATTGTTCTTAAAGTGTATTGACACAAAATTATACTTGTGATATAATTTAACAAGAAAAATTAGGTTTATATTAAAGGAAAAAATGTCTGAAGCAGTCTCAATTTTTGATCGAATTGTAGAGGTAGAAGAAGCAAAGAAACTTCGAGGCTTTGATGTCGAAGAAGAGTTGGGTTATCTTTTTGCTTGCCCCAAGCTGAAAAAAGCTCGCGATAAAGAAGTTTTAATTGCCAGACACGGTCTAAATGGAGATCACCCAAAGACCTTAGAGGAAATTGGCAGGGAACTTAAGGTCACAAGAGAACGGGTAAGACAGATCGAGAAATCAGCAACTAAAAAACTAGTTGATTACGCAAAGGTTGAGAAAAGAACGCAAAAGGCATTTCAAATTATTAAAGAGCAAGTGGACAAAGATGGGGGAACGGCTACGAATTTGCGACTTTATGATTTGTTTTTAGGAGAAGGAAACAAAAGCAGCAAAGCAAAAAATCAACTTGTCTTCTTTTTGACTTTAAATAATAATTTTAAGCTAATTAATGAAACAGCTCTATCAAAAAAAGGCTTATCGTCTAAATTTAGTCTAAAAGAAGTAGAAAACATTATTGACCACAGTACTTCAATTCTAGAAAAAGAAAAAAAGCCGATAGAGGAAACTAAGTTTTTAGCAAGTGTTAAAGATTCGATCGGTATCAAGCTAAGCGAAAATGAGATACGTGCTGCAATTACTTTAGCCAAAAACATTATTAGGACGGAAGAGGGCCATTTGGGATTGGCCCATTGGCGCGAGATTAATCCAAAAAGTATCAGGGATAAAACCTATTATATTTTGAGAAAACATCAGAAACCTTTGCACTTTGAAGACATAGCACAACATATTGAAAATCTCGATCAAAACAAGAAAAAAGTCACCAAACAAGCCGTTCATAATGAGCTAATTCGTGATGAAAGATTTGTTTTGATAGGCCGGGGTATTTATGCCTTAAAAGAATGGGGTTATAAAAATGGAGTCGTTGAAGAGGTAATAGAAGAAATTCTGATCACGGCTGGCAAACCAATGCACAAAGACGCTATCATTAAAGAAGTTATGAAACAAAGAATTGTTAAAGAAACAACTATTTTATTGAATCTACAAAAAGATAAATTTACAAGAGTAGCAAGAGCAACATATACGGTCAAAAAACAGCGAGGGTAAGAGCAAATGGAACTGGTTCAGAGTATCTTAATGGCAATTCTTAGAGGAATTTGGACCCTGATTGTTTGGACGTGGTGGATCATTATTCCAATTATTCTTTATTATGCCTGGAAAAATCTCCGTAAAGCCAAATATGTAGAGCAGATAAACCATCTCGTTCTCTCAATTAAAATACCTAAAAATAACGATAAGGGGCCCGTGGCCGCTGAGATGATGTTTGCTTCCTTGCACGGGATATTGCAACCAAAAAAAGCTCGAAATAGTGGTGAGGTCGTCCAGGATCATCTTAGTTTTGAGATAGTAGCAACAACAAATGCAATTGAATTTTTTGTCTGGACCCCAGAACATTTAAGAGATTTTGTCGAGGGCCAGGTCTATGCCCAATACCCGACCGCTGAGATTTCGTTAGTTGAGGATTATACAAAAAGTCTTGATATAGACGATGACAAGGTAGATGAATCAGTAGCTGGAACCGAACTCAGCTTAGTAAAAAGCGAAATTTATCCTATTAAAACCTTTCAGAATTTCGATGTAGAC
Source organism: Patescibacteria group bacterium (assembly GCA_028718325.1). Classification (GTDB taxonomy): domain Bacteria; phylum Patescibacteriota; class CPR2; order UBA1875; family CAIMLA01; genus JAQUMB01. The sequence goes on along the minus strand of JAQUMB010000013.1, from coordinate 6,945 downwards.
CCCTTGGCCGGAATAACTGGGATGCTCTCAAAACTAGACGGCGGAAGCGAAAAGGTGTGGATCCAAGTCTTGGCCATGCCAGTTGATGACAATTGGCGTCAAGAGGGTATTGGCTACATTGGCCAGAAAAAAAATGGTTCAAATCCGAATGGTCGTTTTGGAACAGAAGCATTTCAAAGTGTCCCAAATTTTTTATATGCAATTATGGAAACAATCTTCGATGGTTTTAGTTGGTTTATATACGATTTTTTATTTGGCTTAATCTCTGGAACAAGTGGAGGAGACAAGAAGAAAGAAGTCAAAAAAGATGAAAAGGCCAAATTGTCGCATCCTGAGGAAGTAGAATTAACGGCTATAGAAGAGAAAGCTAATAAGCTTGGGTTTGGCGTAAAGATTAGAATTGTTTATTTGGCAGACTCCACCGAAAAAGCCAAAGAAAGAATTCAAGCGGTTGTTGGAGCTTTTAAGCAGTTCAACACCACTAATCTGAACGGTTTTCAAGGAGATTCAGTTTATACTGGGATAGATTTTCTAAATTCATATAGGGCCCGACTGATGACACAGCCTGTTTATACCTTAAATATCGAGGAATTAGCTAGTCTTTACCATCTGCCACACGTCTCTGTAGAAACTCCGAATATCGTCTGGACGTCTTCTAAAAAGGGAGAGCCTCCATCAACCCTAGCTTATATTAATGATCTAGAAAAAGTTAATCCTGGTATCACTCCTCTCGCCAGAACAACTCATCGGGGCAGTTTGAAAGCCTTTGGGATAAAAAGGGAGGACCGCCTAAGACACATGTACGTAATAGGGAAGAGCGGTACGGGGAAATCTAGGCTTTTGGAATATCAGGCCATTTCTGACATTAAAAGAGGAGAAGGAGTCGGAATAATAGATCCTCATGGTGAATTGATTGACCGTGTTCTCAAATACATTCCCAGGGAACGAATCAATGATGTTGTTTATTTTAATCCGGCTGACCGAGACAATCCGATAGCCTTTAATCCGTTAGAAGCGACTCCCGAATTTCGGGAAGAAGTGACAAATGGTTTTGTTTCTGTTTTAAAAAAGCAATTTGGCTATTCTTGGGGACCAAGACTTGAATATGTACTAAAACATACAGTTGCTGCACTGGTTGAGGTCGAAGGCTCAACTATGCTTGGTATAGTAAGACTTCTTACCGATAAAAATTATCGCAAAAAAATTGTTGAACAAGTGACAGATCCGGTAGTGCAAATGTTTTGGCTCAAAGAGTTCGCTGCCTATAATGATAAAATGGCGACAGAAACGATAGCTCCAATTCTAAACAAGGTTGGACAGTTTACTGCTTCTCCGATTATTAGGAATATTGTTGGCCAGCCTCATAGCAAAATCGATTTTGGAAAGTTGATGAATGAAAAGAAAATTCTTTTGGTTGATCTCTCAACAGGGAAGATAGGAGAAGCAAATTCTGAGCTACTTGGATCCATGATCATAACTAAACTGCAATTAGCCGCTATGAGCCGTGCTTTTATCCCAGAAAATGAACGAAAGGATTTTTATCTTTATGTTGATGAGTTCCAAAATTTTGCGACAGAATCCTTTGGTGTGATTTTGTCTGAGGCTAGAAAATATCGATTGTCCCTGAATGTAGCCAATCAATATGTCGCTCAGATGGATGAGGCTGTCCGTGACGCTGTTTTTGGCAATGTCGGCACCTTGGTATCGTTTAGGATTGGCGCAACCGATGCAGCCTTTCTAGAGAAGGAATTTTTGCCTGTCTTTGAACAAAATGATTTAATCAACCTAGATAATCGCCACGCTTATTTGAATATGCTTATTGACGGAGTTACCAGCATTCCATTCAGCGCTGTAACAATAGACTCTCCTGAGATAACTGAAGACCTGTCTGCGGCCATTAAAGCAGTTTCCCGAGAAACATATGGATCTACCCGCGAGAGTGTCGAATCCAGCATACGCCAATGGTACAATGTCGATTCGGTTATCGCCGGAGTTAATGCCAATGAACAAGGAAACAAAATAAACCCTACAACTGCAAACAATAGAAACGAGGGGTCATTCAAAGACAATCAAAAGCTTGATCAACAAAAGACATTAAAAACCGAGAGACCGAATAATAATTTAAAAAATGCCATAAGCGAAGCTTTGACAAAAAAAGAAACAGTTGAAAATCAAGAATTAAAGTCCCAAATAACATCATCTGTCGAAAAATCAGAGACTTACAATTCAAAACCAGAACTCAAGAAAGAGATAGTCAACGAGCCGTTGAAGGGTACCATCAAAATAGAAAAAGTAGAGAGCTATCGTAGCCTGGCAGAAAAAAAAGAAGAAATAAAAGACGAACCAAAACATCATCAGGAAAGGAAGACCAAAGAAGATAGTTATAAAGCTATTGGGAAAGACACCCTGAGCAACATTATCAGAGAGGTAACTAAGCCCAAAAACCAGCCTATTGAAGCGAATTCTCCTATCGCGAAATCAAACAACAAACCACAGACTGAAATTAAACATCAGCATGAATATCATAATATTGCCAATATTAAAGAAAGAAAATCTACTAACATCCTGGAAAAGGAAAGGGGAGTAAGGGAGATAACTCCTGAGGAGTTTCATAAACTAAAGGAAATTCACCCCCACGAAAGAATTAAAATTAAAAGAGACGCCCAAGAGATTAAACCTGGGGAAATTGTAAAATTCTAATTAATACATAATTCATGCTTTTGACAATATCTACCATAAGAAAGAGGGGAATTAATAAAAATTAATTAACTCTTTTTTTATTCCAACCCCCTCCTTTCACTCACGAATTAATTTGATAACATACTAACAATCCAGGGGTGATATTTGTTTATTTATTAAAGTAATTATTTATTTGCTCTTATTTCTGTCGGTCAGTGGGGCGTGAGTCAAGGTGTGTCATAAGTCTTTATCAATAAATATATTGATAAAGATAATTCTCTTTCCTTTCTCAAAAGGATACCGTGTCGCACAATATATCTTGGACGACTATAGACAAATCATAGTCAAGACGATAGATAGGTCATTTATAATTAGCAAATATTTAATATTTTACCTTACCGTAAGCATTATCTCAGGCAAAAAGGGTTTGGATATCTGACACATTTATTATTAAGATAACCATTATTTGGCGAGAATATTTAATAAAAAGTTAATAGCTTTTGAATAACAAAAATACTATGAACAACTTTTTTCCTATAAAAGGGCATACTCCTACAAGGGCTTGGATAACGTGAGTTATTTATAGTTAATTAATTATTTGTTTTTACACACTCTCGCCTCTCCCCTGCTTTTTATATCCTTAGAAGAACAGCTAATATTTATGTATATAATTCCAATGGAAAGGCCCGTTCATGCTTCGTCAAGAAGCAATTCCGGGCCTTAGCCAATTCAACTATGTTTGGAGAAGATCACTCCCTCCTGCCGCTTCATAGCATGTTTCGCTACAAAACACATGCTTGTGGCTTCGAGGTTTTTGCCAGTCTGACACGATGATCACCGTCATCCCCTTGGTGATCATTTGTTGACAAACCGAATAGTCGCATTTTCTCTGCCTGCGACGGTCAAATTTTACCTTCAGAGCAACGTTGGAGATGCTCTTTTGGTAGACCCCAAGCAGCTTACCTATCTGAGACAACTTCTCCCCTCCTATCTTACCTCAGACACGACTCCAGGATGAAATACAGGGTCGACTTCTTGGCTCTCTTGGTACTTTGGCGATGGAGATTCTTTGCTCTCTTCTCCACGGCTTTGAAGCATCCCTTTGTGCAGAACAAAAGGTCTGCACAAGAATGATCATGACTGACCAGCTTGACAATCGGCTGACCATTCCTGATCGATGCTCCACACAAACAGCGTTTGTCGTCGTCCTTGTGTACAGTACGAATCACGTCGTACTCACTCGTCTTCTTTAAAACGACGACTCCCTCTGCCTGTTGTAGAATCGTTGCCAAGTTTCCTCCCCAGTTGAATTGGCGTGATAGCGTTCGCTACAACAAAAAAGAACTATACACTATTATTGCTTATTTGTAAATAACTTTATTTGTTTTCTTTATGTCTTGACAAATTAGTTATTGATGTTAATATAATGTCTACCCAATGGAAAGGGGTGCCAATTGAAAAGCGTAGCGACAAGTCGCAGGGAAGATATCCTCATGGCCAAAAAACTATTTAAACACTCTGAAGAGCTTTCCAAGACTTGCAATAAAGGAGCAGCCAGAGCATACCTATTAAGAGTCCAGGCTCTAATGAGAAAACACGGCCTTGGGCCAGACCATCTTGCGATCAAGAAAGATAGGTTTTACGACCTTGATGCAAAACTTTGGCCTATTCACCAATAAGCAGCCTTTCCTACCCAAAATTGAGCCCCAGGATGATCTATACAAGATGATCTATAAAGGATCAGCCTGGGGCTCACTCCAAAGTTAAGCCCTTTCGGTTTTTAGATTTTTATACTCAAGATATGTCAAAATAATCACAGCCACGTCTAACGCCGTTAAAAGAATAAGAAATACTGAGTGATTGATACTGTATTGATAGATTTGATACACACCAAACAGGCCGAAGATCATCATGGCTGTTGGATATGCCCAAAGCCTCTTTTGGAGCATAGCTATAACAAGGAAGACTTTTATTACACCATGCGACAATAAAAATATTGAGGTGAAATGTTCTGCTTTGACCGTAAAGCTAGTAGAAAGTCTCAATAGGTAATTTGCAAAAATATCTCTTGGATCTTGTATCAATTCGTTTTTCGTCAAGAAAATAACTAGGTTTTTAAAAATCGTTGGTGTTGTAAATAGTACTACAATTCCTCCGACAATTTCTATGATGCCATCTATTCCCTTTAGAATAATGCCGATCTCAAAGGCATCATGGACAATCTCAACTTTGTTTTTTTTATCATTTTTATTCATAAGTTTTACCAACTCCCGCCGCCTCCGCCACCTCCCCCACCGCCGGCGAACCCGCCACCACCGGATGATGAGACAGAAGTAAAAGTACTGCTTGTACTTGATGAAAAACTATTAATATCGTTACTGAAGACAATAACATTAAAGGCAGCATGATTACCAACATACCAATTTGGCGGATCTTTATAAATGTCAGCGAACTGTTTTGCCCACTCTTTTTCTAAACCAAAAACCATCGCATAAGGTAAAAGCTCTTCAAATTTTTCTGGATTTTTAGTCGGTGCGTTGTGAAACTTTATTCGATCACTTTCTGCCACACGGATATACTCTTTCAGCCCCAGTAGATACTCTTTAATCATAACTCCTTTTGCCGTTTTGGCTGGCATAATGATGGCAAAGGACAAGGCAATAATCCCAGGCATTAATAAACTGATCCAGGCTAAAACTCCCAGATTAATTAAAAAACCCAAGCCAATGCCTAAAGCAAAGATAAATGCAGCCAATAGTATATATAATATTCTTATGACAACAGGGCTTCTCTGATAATAGCCACCTGAGACTACTTCTTTGTATACCTCACTTTTGATTGCTCTATAATCAGAAGCGAACGTGTCTTTTAATTCTGATATTTTTATTCTGTCATTGTCCTTAAAGAAAGCATTCATAATAGTAGAATTGTATCTTTTCTGATTGTTAGATATACCTTTAACTTTTATTAGCTCATAATCAACCTTTATGTCCAAAAAGCCTTTGTTCTCTATTCTTTTAATTTTGATATAACCATTGATTGCCAAGTAAACAAGCTGGGCTGACAAATGTTTGTTTGACATAGATTCACCGATGAAGTAGCCCGACTCAACCGGCTCAACCTCTTTTGGAGCTTCATATTGTGCAATGATTGTACCCTGACCTTTTGAGTCTCTGCCCTTTCTGTACCAAATTATAAAAAAAATGATCAAGAAAATAGCCGGCAGGGCTAGATACCAGGGCTTGGTCCAAAACAATATCTCAAATTGTGTAGGCTGTGGAAATGTATTTTCAGGAAAGTCGATTTGGATAGTCATTCCATTATGGGCAAGAAGACTATCTTGCGTATAAATGATTTGTCTAATTTGTTTTTCATCACCAGAGAAGGTTGTGCTGGTACATTTTTCCCCGCTTTTATAAGCTCCTACAAAGCAATTTGAGGTTATTAATCTTGCATCAAAGGGTTTTGGGAAAACAACTGTCGCTTCGGCTTTTTGAATTGGCACATTCCAACCATCGCCTATAAAATTCCAGATAAACTGGTCCTTTGAACCTAAAGAATTTATGACTCTTTTGACATTATATTTAATAATGTAAGTTTTCTTCCCAGTAACCAGGGTGTTTGGGTCACCTATTTTTACTGTTATTGTATTTAAACCAGAGACTTCTGTTTTGTATTTTCCTCCATTCTCATCTTTGACTGATATATTACTGATTGTTTGATGGGGGTTTCCTCTTCTTGGCTTATAGATGGCTGGAATTATCCGATAAATTCCATGTTTTTGATTTGAACCAAAATCGTAGGTTATTTGTTCAGTAACATCTGCCGAGCCATCCTGATTTAGACCCATATTGATTTGGTAGAACGTGATCACTTCTGTCCCGTTTCCAACAGTTGAAGCTGCAAACGTATGACCAGAAACAATTATAAGGATTAGAAACAACCAAAAATAAGCAATCATTTTCTCCATGAGGCAAAACCTATTCTTTTTCAACGTATTTCTTACCCCTTACTCCGTCCACATATATCATTTTCCAAGCTATCGGGCCCACCATAAGACCAAGGATGATTCCTTGTGTGATCAAGGTCCCGTACAAAACCGCTGTGAGTGATAAGCGGTCAACTAGACTGTAAGAGATTAGTTCAATTATGCCTGCTGCCAGAATAGCCAAAAGTATGCTAGCGATTACCCAGAGAACCAGATAAAGTATCTTCTTTTTACTAAACATTTCTTCCTCCATATTTTTGTTATTATTTTATTTCTTG
>JAQUMB010000012.1 GCA_028718325.1 Patescibacteria group bacterium | reverse complement strand
GAGATAACTTTGTGATTATCATCAAATTCTACGACTCCAAATGGCCTAGCATCAGGCACTTCTTTGGCAAAGACCATGGCTCCTGACTTAAATTCTTCTATGTGTCTTGAAAAGTCGTGATCAAATATATTATCACCGAGAATCATCGCCACGCTATCTTTACCAATGAAGCTTTCCCCGACAATAAATGCATCGGCCAGACCACGAGGTTCTTCCTGTATTTCATAGCTGAATCTCGCCCCAAACTGTCTCCCAGAACCTAAAAGGTTCAGAAAGTGTCCAGCATAATCGGGAGCGATAATAATCAAAATATCTTTGATTCCTGCATTCAGCAATGTTTCTAGAGGATAATAGATCATCGGTTTGTTATAAACTGGTAAAAGCTGCTTTGACGTGATCTTGGTCAGTGGCCTGAGACGTGTCGCCTTTCCTCCAGCTAAGATAATACCTTTCATAAAAACTCCTTTTGCTACTTTATTGATTAATTTCCTTCAAATATTTACTAAATTCTTCACTCAAATCATTGTGCTTTAGTCCATACCAAGCCATTGCTTGGAGATAACCGAGCTTGTCGCCCGTATCAAAATCTGTGCCTTCAAGAATTTTGCCGTAAACACCTTCTGATTTTATTAAATCACTGATAGCATCAGTCAACATAATTTCTCCACCTAGTGTGGGCTTTGTTTTTTCTAAATAATCAAAAAGTTCCGGTGTAAAAACATAACGCCCAAATATGTATAAATTAGAAGGAGCGTCTTCCGGCGCTGGTTTTTCTACGACACCCTTAAGTTTAAAGGTGTCAGCGGATTCAGCTGGGTCAGCAATCCCATATAAAGAAACTTTGTCCGGAGTAGTCTCTTTAACCCCAAGAACCGACCTATTCGTTTCCTCGTATGCCTCGATAACCTGTTTCATGTACGGTACGTCACTATCAACTAACATATCAGGAAGAATGACCGCAAAAGGCTCATCTCCTATGACATCTTTGGCCCGCAAGATGGCATGGCCGAGACCAAGGGCGTGCTTTTGACGAATATAAACAATCTCTGCCATATCAGAGATATCTTCTATCTCTTTTAGCAAATCTTTTTTCCCTGTTTTCTTTAACTGGTCCTCTAGTTCATATGAATGGTCGAAATAGTCCTCTAAAGACCTTTTTCCCCGTCCGGTACTAAATATGATATCCCTTATCCCCGCTTTAACTGCTTCTTCCACAGCATAATGGATCATTGGCTTATCGATAATCGGTAACATTTCCTTCGGCATTGCCTTGGTGGCTGGCAAAAATCTGGTTCCAAATCCTGCAGCCGGGATAACCGCTTTACGAACTTTCCTCATCAAATCTCCTTGGCTTAATTACTAGGATTCGATCTTCCCCATAACCTTTTGACTCACTTAACAAGCTCTCTTTGGCCACTACTGTATGGGCTAGCCGTCTCTCATAAGCATTAAGCCCGGTCATTTCCTCGGGGAAGCCACTCGTTCGAACTTTTTCAATCGCTCTTTCGACCATTTCAGTAATTTTTTTGTCTTTGTCTTTGAGATAACCGTTTATATCAACCCTAAACATCAACTCTCGATCAATTTTCTTTCTCAACATCATGCCTAAAATAAAGGCAAAGGCGGATAAATTTTCGCCGTGATGACCGATCATAATCGCTGAATCTTCACCTGAAAGATTGACTAGAACCCCATCCAGATCAGCTGAGATAGAGACATCCAGAGAAACTCCAAGCAATTTTAACATTTCTTCGGTTTCTTTTTTGATTATATCTAATGATGCCTTGGTCACGGCCATTATTTTTTCTCCTCCTCAAGCTTTTCAACATCACGATGCATGATCAAATATTGCTGCAATATCATCATTAGCGTTTGAACAATCCAGTAGAGAGGTAGAGCGGCTGGAAAAGAGAGACCAATAATAAAAGTCATGACTGGAAATATATAGAGAGTTTGGTTGAACATTTTTTGAGTTGCATCCAGGTTTTTCTTTGGCATAATCATCTTTGACTGAACAAATTGAAGAGCAGCAGCAATCAACGCTAAAGCCCAGTTAGGTTTCGTTAGATTAATAATCCCAAAAAGTTCCGTCGATATAGGTTTACTTAACGCGTCTTTAACGAAAGGCATGTCTCTGAGCCATGGATATATATCTTTCCAGAGTCCGGCTGCATGGTTAGTAACATCTATATAAGCGGCTGTGCCAAAAGGTCGGATGGCATAGAAAAGGGCAAAAAGTAACGGCAACTGAATCAGGGTAGGCAAACAAGAAGAAAGCGGATTAATTTCTTTCTCTTTATAGAGCTCCATGGTCATAGTATTAATTTTGGTTGGATCGTTCTTATATTTTTCTTTGATCTTGTTGATTTCCGGCTGTAGCTTGTTCATCGCTTTTTGGTTTCTGAGAGTTTTCGACTGTAGGGGCCAAACAATCAACCTTACAACAACGGTTAATAGAATTACCGCTACTCCAAAATCATGGCCAGGAAGAATACTATAGAAAAATACTAAAAGATTTATTTCAGGCTGAACAAATAGTGTCCACAATAGGTGCATATATTTCCTTTTTTCTTATTTTTGCAACGTTTATTGTACCTTGATTTTGGGCAAAAAGTAAAGCCTGACCGACCACTGTCGATTGATAAATTCTTTAATCACTTGGAGCGTGTTACTTCTTCTTTGTTTTGAAAGTAAATTTGTCAGGAACTGGATCGTTTCCCCCCTTACTCCAGGGGTTGCAGCGAAGTATCCTCCACGAACCGAGAAGGCCACCTCGGATTACCCCAAATCGATCGATGGCATCATATGTATATTGGGAACAAGTCGGATTGTAACGACAAAAGCCATGAGGGTGAACATCCTTTGCCACTCCGTGATCGGGCGAAATGGTTTTTTGATACAGTTTAATCAAAAATAGAAAAGGTTTTTTGAACATTATTTAAATAATTTACCAGCGGTAAACAAGGTTACTAATTCTTTCTCGAGTTGTGCAAAATTTAGCTCTTTGGTTTTTGGTCTAGTCGATATAATAATATCCGTTCCTATAATAAATTTATCGTAATTCTTTTTTATAATTTCCCTAATTTGCCTTTTCAATAAATTTCTTTCAGTAGCTTTCTTTGCTACCTTTTTATTTACAACTATTCCAACTCGGGTATGGCCATAATAATTTTTTGAATAATTTAAACTAAAGAACGCGTTCGAATAATGTCGACCGCGTCTGTAAATAGTTTGAAAATCTTTACTATCTGTTATTCTTTGTTGTTTTTTAAGCATTTTTAGAAGGATTTAATTTGACACGACCTTTTAGCCTGCGTCTCTTCAAAACGTTCCGTCCGTTTTTGGTCGACATGCGAACCAAAAATCCGTGTACTTTACCAACTCTTGCCTTTTTTGGCTGAAATGTTTTTTTACTCATAATTTTTCCTTAAGCCTATAGATTTTAGCACAAAATCCCTCCTCGGTCAATAAATGGGGTTAAAGTGAACTTTCCCTTATTTTTCGTAAATATCTTTTACTTTATTACATGATAAACTTTCTACTTTCAACTCACTTGTGGGTAAGAAAATCTACTTGTGGAAAACTTTTCTGGAGTGTATACTTTTTCTTAAGAGTAGTACTTTTGAGTTAATTTTTTAAAAGAGGGTTAAGCCCTCTATTTTACTCATCGGTCATAAACTTTTTGAGGTGGAAATGGATAAGGATCAACTATGGAAAGCGGTTCTGGGTGAACTTGAGGTCTCTTTATCTCGGGCGAACTTTACAACCTGGTTTAGAAATACCAGCATCATTTCAATAGATGACGACAAAGTTATCGTCGGCGTTCCAAACGTTTTCACTAAGGAGTGGTTAGAAAAAAAATATAACCAAGAAATTCTAGAAGCCCTTCGACACAATTCCAGTACCATTAAATCTATTGAATACCGCATCGGTTCTATCAAAAATTTAGAAAAAGAGCTCTCAGAAAAAGATCACATCAAAAAAGTCGAAGAAGAAATAAAACACGAGGAAGAAGAAACAGAAGTTAAGGTGGCTTTAGGGGATCTAAATCCTAAGTACACCTTTGATACCTTTGTTGTAGGCAATTCAAACAAGTTAGCCTTTGCCGCTTGCCAAAGCGTTGCCTTACATTTGGGGACAAAGTATAATCCTATCTTTATCTATGGAGGGGTTGGTCTCGGCAAGACACATCTAATGCAAGCTGTTGGCCATGCTATCCAAGAGAAAGACAAGAAAAAAAATATTGTTTATGTCACTTCCGAAAAATTTACTAATGATTTTATAACCTCCATAACAGACAAGCGAACAAATATTTTTAAAGACAAATACCGCAAGGCTGATGTTTTGATGGTTGATGATATGCAATTTTTGGCAGGAAAAGAACAGACACAAGAAGAATTTTTTCACACCTTTAATTCTTTGCATCAAGCAAACAAGCAAATTATTTTGGCCAGTGATCGTCCGCCAAAAGCAATTCCAACCCTGGAGGAAAGACTTCGATCTCGTTTTGAATGGGGTCTAATAGTTGATATCCAACCACCGGATCTGGAAACAAGAATTGCTATCGTCCAAAGAAAAGCCCAACTTCGTGGTTATGTCGTTCCTTTGGATGTTTGTGATTTTATAGCTCGTACTATTCAACACAATATTAGGGAACTCGAGGGTGCTCTAAACAGAATTTTAGCTTATTGTGAATTAAATGGGAGCCAGCCAACACTAGATGTGGTAAAAAGTATTTTAAATACTTTGATAAATAGTCCTCGCAAAAAAAGTTTTACCCCTCGTCATATTGTTGAAAAAGTATCCGATTATTATGATATTTCCGTCAATGAACTTATTGGGAGTAAACGTGACAAAGAAATTGTCATGCCCAGGCAAGTTTCCATGTATTTAATGAGAGAAGAACTTCACCTATCCTACCCTAAAATCGCTCGCGAACTAGGAAAGAAGGATCATACGACTGCCATTCACTCATGCGATAAAATAGAGAAAGAATTAGAATATAACGAACCATTGAGACACGAGCTTAGCTTGATAAAGGAAAAGATCTATGGTTAGGTCTGTGGAAAAGTCTGTTTATAAAAGAGTGACCGAGGAGTTTATTTCCTGTTTTTAAAAATTGACAAGAAAACCCACCGAGAGGTTTGTAACCACTCAATCCAAATTATTTTCTCAGGTTTATATGATGACTTACCACAGAAATAAAGGTAAAATTGAGATAGAAAATAGAGTTTTACACTGATTACACAGGACTTATTACAATCATTATTAATATATATCTATAAATATTATAGAAAGAAAGTGGGGATAAAATGAAAGCATCTGTTTTAAAAGAAAATTTAGCCAAGGCCCTATCTGTTGCCGGTAGAGTAGTCAGCACTAGGGGGAGTTTGGAGATATTAAGCCATATTATGGTCTCAACAGAAAAAGGTAGGATGAGAATATCTGCAACAAATCTGGAAATTGGTATCAACTATTGGATTGGTGGGAAGATCGAAAAAGAAGGCGACATTACTATCCCTGCTAGACTTTTTACAGATGTAGTTAATTCTATTTCTTCAGAAAAGATTGATATATCAATCGAAGAAATGGACGTAAAAATAAAATCAGAAAATGATAATTTATCTATTAAAGGAGTCTCCGCAGAAGAATTTCCCCTAATTCCCTCAATAAAAGGAGAGCCGCTCTTAGTTATTAATTCAGGAATTTTAAAAGACGCTTTGAATTTAGTAAATTTTGCCGCAGCTTTAGACGAAGCAAGACCAGTGCTTTCTGGTATTTATTTTAATCTAGATGGAGATAACCTTATCTTGGCGGCAACTGACAGCTATAGACTAGCTGAGAAGAAAATAAAATTAGAAGTAAAATCGACAAATAAAAAAGAAATTATTATCCCAGCCAAAACAATGATTGAGTTATCAAGAATACTTTCTGATTTAGATGAAGACATAAAGATATACATTGATGATAACCAAGTTTTATTTGCGGCAAAAGACATAGAGTTTACGTCGCGCTTAATAGAAGGCCAATTTCCTAATTACCAGCAGATAATTCCCGGAGAAAATGAAACGAAAGCGATAATTAATTCGAATGAATTTTCTAATGCTATTAAGGTTGCCACACTTTTTTCTAGAGAAAGTGCTAATAGTATAAATATTTTTATTAAATCAAAAGGAGAAGTTGAAATAAAAGCAATTTCTTCGCAAATAGGAGAATCTGATACTGTAATAAAAGCCGAGATTATAGGGAAAGACGGCGAAATTTCTTTTAATGGAAAATATTTGCTAGACGTTTTGACAAATCTGAAATCACCAAAAGTTAGCTTTGAGATGTCAGGGAAACTAAGTCCAGGAACTATAAAGTCAGAAAAAAACGATGACTATGTCTATATTATTATGCCCCTACGTTCATAGACACAATTTGGTTACTTTATGAAAATAAGAAAGCTAAAACTTGAAAATTGGCGAAATCATGCGTCGTTCGAGTTTGAATTTAATAGTATCACAATTATTGTTGGACCAAATGCTTGTGGCAAAACAAATTTTTTGGAAGCAATCTATTATTTGGCCTGCGGACGATCTTTTCGTTCAAAAGATATAAATCTCATTAAATGGGGAACAAGTTATCTCCGAGTTACCGGTGATCTGGAAAAAGCATCAGGCAATGAAGATTTATTAGTAGTTGTTGAGAATCAAGAAAGAATGGTTAAAACAGTGAAAATCAAAGGACAAAAGAAGCCTTCTAGTCAGCTGCTTGGCCACATAAACTGTGTTCTGTTTACCCCCGAAGAGATAGAACTAATTTCTACCCTACCAGAAGCCAGGCGCAGATATCTAAATCTGATTATCAGTCAAACAGATAGAGAATATGCTTACAGCCTAACCCATTATAAAAAGACTTTAGAACACAGAAATAGTTTACTTAGGAGAATTGGAAAAGGGCTTGCTAACGAAAAAGAGTTAGAGATTTGGGATGGAAAGTTAGCTGAGTTTGGTAATTATCTAATAGTAAAACGTCAGGAGTACATTGAAAAAATAAATATAACCCTACCTATTCAATACCAGGCTCTGTCTGGCAAAAAAGACGATTTAATAATTAATTACTTGCCCTCAATCAAGAGTCAAGGGGGTTGGGCAGAGCTAATCTCTCAGATAACAAAAAACAGAACCCGTGATATCTATTCAGGGGTGACAACTATTGGTCCACACCGAGATGATATTGAATTTTTGTTAAATGGGAAAAATATTAATGAGTTTGCTTCACGTGGAGAGTTCAGGACAGTCATTTTAGCTCTCAAACTGGCAGAGATAGATTATTTTACTAAAATCACGGGAGAGAAGCCCGTACTGCTTCTAGACGATGTTTTTAGCGAGCTTGACGAGTCGAGGAGAGACCTCTTGTCGCAAATTTTCAAAAAACAGCAAACAATTGTAACAACAACTGATCTAGACCATGTTAGTAAAAATATTATAAAAGAATCAAAGGTGGTAAAAATATAAATGGGAAATCTCGGCGGAACATTTGATAAAAGGATGAAGCAGCTCGGGCTCAAAAAGCATATTGATGCAGCGATGATTGTGGAAGAAGCACAGAAAAAGCTAGAGGAGCTATTTGGCGATCATGGTAAAGAAAATTTGAGGGTTGTCTCTTACCGGAATGGAGTCTTGAAGGTGGCTGCTTCATCGAACATCTGGGCAACAGAGTGTCAGGGCAAAGTAAACAAATTATTAAAGCACCCGATTACTCGGGTGCAGTTTGTGGTTAGTAAAGAACTAATTAATAGGGATATTTAGTCGACAACGTTAATTGAGTCGTCTGATTTGTTGATGTCCTTGTATATTATTGAGGAATCTTTTATATCTACGCCAACTTCTTTAAGCCAAGCCTTGAAGTCTGATTTGGTTTTTTCAAGCGTATTTCCATTTGTATTATAATAAGAGACCGTGTAAACAGGAAGGCTATTAATCATCTCAGATTCTACAACATAAGTATCGGTATAATGAGGCAATAATCTAGATAGTGGGTCAACTAGTGTTTTCATTGAATTGTTAGTAGTAAAACTCTCAGGCGGTTTTTTACCGTTTTTATTAACGATTATTATACCTGAAGGATTTCTTTTGGGTTCTTTTATAAAATCGCTGGGCATGTCAGGGTATTTATTTAAAACATTCTTTTCAAATATAGTCCCCGGCTCCTCAATAATTGACCAACCGTTCTGATTCTTTTTTAATATAACACTCGCCGGCTCGGTCTTTGCGTTGTTTGGGAACATCGTTACCTTTGCCCAATCACCAACGATCTGATAGTTAACGTTTGTAAAGGTAACAACCTTTGGATCTTTTCCATATATTAATGTATCAATTTGATTAAAATTTTCACTGTTCTCATTGATATATACATCAAAATTCTTATTAACACTCTCTAAGGTTTTTTTACTTTGTTTATAGGCCTGTTTATATTTTTTATTATTCACGAGATCCTCTATTTTTTTCACATCGGTCTGTAAAGAGTTTAAATCATAACCAGAGTAATAAGCTTTTGAGTAAGTTCCATCGTCAATAAAAGCCGTGGCGATGGTTATACAATTTTTTTGATCCTTTTTACAGCCTTCGTAGTCTTTTGGCTTAGACCAGCCATTATCATTAGTCAGCTTTTGAAATAAGCCTGAATAATGCGAAACAGAGGTTTGTTGAAGATAAAGAATTACAACTAATGGCAAAACGACTACTATGGATAAGCCGATTATTATTAATATGTTCTTTTTGTTCATACGTTCCTATCCTTCTTTATTTACATGATTTTGGCCGAGTCCAACAAGCTACAGGAGAATAACTAGATAAACTTACGATTTCTGCCGGAGTATCTTGTGAGTGTGTATGTACCATTTTTCCTTCACCAATATACATCCCTATATGTGACGTATAGGAACAATCACCAAAAAAACCAAGAACATCGCCAGGTTTTGCGTCGGCCGGTATCCCGGAGGGATGTGAGGCAATTACTTCTAGTTCAGAAGAGGATATTACCCCAGCCCCGTAATGAGCAAGTATGTCAACTTTTTTGTCTGACCCCCAATACCAAGCCCAATTAACTAACCCAGAGCAATCATAGCCCGGCCCACCATCACGACGAGCACAGCCTTTTGGTGGTGACATGGAGTGATATTGAGTGTGGCACCCTCCCCAGTTATATAAATCACCAATCATGCTTTTTGCTAATTCAACAGCCCTCTCACCACATTTACCACCACTGCAGATACCGCCTTTTGGCATTTGACCGATTTTCCCAGCCACAGCCTGAGCCATCTTATCATAGTTCCCAATGGGGTGAATTCCAGCTGGATCAGCATCGGTATATGGCGGATCCACAGACTTATTTACTTGATTCCAATCAATCAACATTGCCCCCTCCTTTTTGTTGTCTTCGACAAAGGAACTTAGGGCAGCGGACCTTTTGTCCATCTCTTTTTCGATGTCAGGGTCTTTTGATCCAGAGTAATTAACAAAATAATACCTAATCCCGGGATTAACTTCTTGTAACGTATTGAATATAATCCCCATTTTTTGTTTAAGGTTTGCCCCATTTCCACTAGTTCCTAAGGCAATGACTACGGCTCCGGCATCCTCAATCTTTTTTTTGTTGTTATTTATGACGTCTACCCCATCACCGATCTCTCGACCTTGTCTCCCGTTGACGTCTACCAGCCCCCAGCCCAGTGCTGTAATAAGCCCACTGAGGTTCCCTTCGCTTTCCATGTTGGCGGTCAAATTATCACCGATGATGTACACCCCCTTCTTTCCGTCAGTACAAGTTGAAGGGTCAATACCAACACAAGAGATGCGGCAAATATTGTCGGAGCATTTTGTGGTCCCGCCTGGACAGACGGTACAAGATCCAGGATTTGCATCATTAATTTCTTCTCCAGCAACAGCAGGTTTCTCCCAAGTTATGCCATTAACAGCAAAAGCACTACATGCATTATTAAAATCGTCGGTTATTTTTGCACTAGCAAGAGAAGGAATAATAAAAAATCCACCAATAAATAAGACCAGAATGGTTATGGGCAGCGTGAGTTTCTTAAATTTTGACTTTGTAATTATCATTTTATATGTTTATTCCATCTGGGCCGGTTTCCATGAATATATTTTTATTTTATTTATATCAACACCCTTCGATTTTATAAAGGCTTTTGCTTTGGCGAGATTCTCCTGGTAGGGGGGATTTAAAATTTCAATATAATATAAATTATCCTCATGTGAATAATCAATATGCCAGTCAGTTGTGTTGATGGGCAAGCTTTCTATAAAGACTTCCTCGTATGTTGGCATAGTAAAACTATATTTTGTTTTACCAGACTTGACTTGGATTTGTTTGGTTAAATTTGGATAACCATCTTTTTCTGCGGTTAGAGTGTATTTGCCAGCAAACAAATATCCCCTGAATGGGTTTTTACTGGTTGAGTGGTTCCCAACAGTAATTTTATCGGGAGACGGGCTTATCTCGATAGTAGTTCTTAACCAAAAAGTGGTTATGAATATTATTGCAGTAAGTATTACACAACAAATGGCTATTAATATAATAAATTTTTTCTTGTTGGTCATAATTCTCCTTTGCTATTTGCAGTCAATAGCGTTTCCGGCATAATTATTAATTTTATCCATGCATGATTTTAGAAAGCTTGCATATCCACCCTCATCGTTACCATCACTACTTGGTGCATATATATGAATAAAGCTAGCTAGGTCAGTAACTTTAAATCCTTTTATGTAGGTAACTTTAATAAAATTCGCTTCACTATCTCCTGCAACGAGACTTGCTTTGTAGGATGGCCACGCATACCAATCACCAGTGGAAGTTGTTACATGGGGTTGACTTTTGGTTGCCCTACGACCAAAGGAGTTGTGACCATAGTTGGTGCCAGTTGCAAGAGCGCTTTCATGAGCGCCAATACAGGCCACCAAGGCTGGATTTACATTTTCACTTTTAGCTCCGCTTACCACATAAGTGCCTGGTTTATTGTTCATTTCGTCTAACCACTTTGATCCAGGGAAGGTGTTTTTTATATATTTGTCTATTGCCTGAGCATATTTTGCTTCATCTATAATGTTAGTGTAAACAAGGGCGTGACATTTATTTGAGTCAGATGGTGGGGTGTCTCCTGGACCTCCAGGGTTTGTGGGTGGAGGAGGCTCAGGAGCTTGATAGCCAAAGGGGTCAAAGGCGCAAACATTGCAACCGTCAGTTTCGGAAATCCAAGCAGCCATAATCTTATAAAAAGTCGCGGCACCAATAGGAATGTCGGACTTGTTTCCTCCATAACCATCGATAATTTTGTTTTCTACGCTATCTTTAATTATATTTCCATCCTTATCCTTTGGGTTTGGTTGAGCGAACATATTCATGACCCAGGGGTCCTCAACAGGCTTATATGTTTTAGGGTCGAATCCTTTGTCAATTGTCTGAAAATAGCCTAAACCTGCCAAAAGCGTTCCATAATCATCAACCCTAATCCAGGTTTTTTCGGGGTCTTTTGAAAAATCAGGTGAGATACTATCCTTGACAGCCCTTGCTCCTTCACGTATTTTTTCGGCAATTTTTTCTGCCCGACAGGTTAATAATTTTTTGTCTGCTACCTCGCACTCTGCGATACGAGGAGCATTTCCTGAGTACTTTTCCTTACAGTTTTCAATATAGTTGCTTGCCTCTCGAAAGTCTATTGCTGCGATTAAACCCGGCGCACCAATATAGTATCTTTTGGCCACCTCAACGTAGGTGTCCGAGGTATCAAAGTTGTCACCGTGATATACCATACGGGCAACATTTGTCGGAGGAACATATTGTGCGGGACAAAGAGCTCCTGAGTTAAAGTCAGCCGCTTTTTGCGAACCTCCCGAAATATCAACAAAGATAGCCATAATAAGAATAATTATGGCAAAAAAGGCGATTACAAAGACCCCTATCGCTTTAACGACTCGGCCACCAATAGCAACGACCTCGTCTGGATGGGTGGCGACATCTTCAATCTCTTTGACTGTATCCTTGACCGCTTCGACTGCTCCGGCGCCTGTTTCTGCAGCAGCGACATCAGCAGCTATCTTTCCGACACGGGCGGCATGCTTGGCGGTGGCTTGTGCTGTCGCATCTCCGCCAGCTGCCTGAACAGCTCCTTCAGCAACTTTTCCCGCATCCCTTTTAGCAGCGCCCTCTGCAACTTTTGCTCCTCCTTGAGCCTTTTCTCCTAAGTGTCCTTCTCCGACAGACTTTGCCAAGCCTCCTGCCAGGCCTTGGTTCTTTATATTTTTTGCAGTGCCAGCAGCTTTTTGGGCGGTATCACCTAGATGACCCTCTTCGGCAGACTTTGCTAAGCCTCCAGTTACCCCCTGGTCGCTTATGTTTTTAGCTGTTCCCGCTGTCCTTTGAGCCGTATCTCCTAAATGGCCTTCGGTAGCAGAAGAGTTCAGTCCCCTTCCAATGCCCTGATCCTTGATGTTACCTGCTGTTTTAGAGGCACCCTGGGCAGTTCGGCCTAAATTTCCTTGGTTTGCAGAAGTATTTAAACCCTTCCCTAGTCCTTGGTCTTTTATATTTCCATGAATATCTTTGGCATTTTGGATAGCCCCCTTTGAAGTATCTGATCGTGGGTTTGATTTAGGCTTTGACTGATTATTTTTTGGATCGAAAACATCTTCGGGCTCATCAGGAGATTGAAGAGCATCGTTTAGCTCGGGCATCCTACTCATTCTCCATTTCGTTTAGCTGTTCTGGGTTAGTTGTAACGACTAAATCTTCTTGGTAACTCGGAGTTATCTGGACAAGGGCATGGTTGTTCTCAGAAATAAACAAACACTCCCCAACTCCTGCTTGTAATAAAAATGTTTTTTCTGAATCAGTCAGATGAAAAGCTTCCTTGACATAATCTACTTGTGCCGGATGTTGCCTGAAAAGCATGGCGATTGAGGCGTTGTGGACTATTGCTTGACCATATTCTGAGCCCAAAAAGTCCGAAATATCTTGGCTGATGCAGGTGAGGCCCAGAAAGTATTTACGACCACGTTTAGCAATCGAAAAAATAAATTGGGCGGATTCTTTATACTTCATCATGATCCAAGCCTCGTCAACGATTAATAAACGACGCTTTCGTGAACTTTTTACTCGATTCCAGATATAATTTAGGATTGAATACATGGCGATTGGTCGGAGCTCTTCTTCTAGATCGCGAATTGAAAAAACGACAAAACGATTATCTAGGTTGATATTTGATTTGTTATTTAAGAATCCAGCGTATGATCCCGTAGTAAATTTTGAAAGTTTAGCCGCCAAATCTTTCCCACCATTGAAGCCTTCGAGAACGTGTTGAAGATCGATTAATGTTGGAGGTTCCAGGTTATGAGTCTGTGGATCTTCGGTAATGCCTCTCGAGGCATAAGTCTCAATGATCGCAGCGTCCAAGAGGTTGCTTTCTTGGGGGGTCATCTCTCCAACCATAATTCTCAATAGCCCCGAAAGCATTAATGTATTGCTGCGAAGATCATCAATTGCATCATCGGGATCTGCAGAATGTGGCAAGTCAAAAGGATTGATTCTTTGCTCTGAATTGATATTTATGTTTAGAAAAGCGCCGTTAAACTTCTCGCACATTTCTTGGTATTCATTCTCAGGATCAATCACAATTATTTCGGTGCCAAACATCAGAGACCTCAAGGCTTCCAGTTTCACGGCGTAACTTTTTCCGGCTCCAGCCATAGCCATAACGACGGAGTTATAATTTGGAAGATCAAATCGATCACAGATGACTAAACTATTATTAATTCGATTAATGCCATAAAAGATGCCTGTTTTAGTAGAAAGTGTTGCCGAGAGAAAAGGGAAAAAGGTGGATAGGGCTTCTGTATCGATATTTCGAGCGATTCCTAATTCATCTTTGCCCATGGGAAGAGTCGAGTTCAATCCCTGTTCCATCTGTAATATGCACGGCTTAGTTACTACCATTTGTTCGCCGAGCAAGGACTCGATGATATTAGTGGTGTCATCAAGGGTTTCCGGGGTTTTTGCATAAATTGTCATATAAAACGAAGTGTGAAAAAGTTTTGAGACTCCGACCGAAAGTCTTTCCCGTAAGTCTTCAACATCCTGATAGGTGGCTTCGAGCTTAGGGTCTCGTACTAATCCTTTTTCAGCGTTCATAACCAGAGTTGACTCTATCTGAGTTGACTTTGATCTTAATTTTTTTGCAGAGTCCGCGCTGTCTAGTGGAGCAATATGAATGGAAATATCCAAGACTGCGTCTAGATTAACCAAGGGTGATAGCCACCCGGCGTACATAAAGCGGGGGTATTCCTGAACAAAGAAAGTCCGGCAATAAATAGATCCAAGTTTGATAAAGTTTGGACTAATCTCCATAGCTGAGGGAGCGATCAGGTCCCGAATTGTCGTCATTCCTTCTTGCAAAACTCTCTGGGCTTCTATCTCTTGTTTTTGTTCTTCAGTTAACTCTGGCTTTTTACTAAATAGCACTCTTCCTCCAATAAATCTTTATCGTTTATTATTAAGATATGTCATTGTAGGACAAATCCGGCTTTACCACATCTTGATTGTAGGTAGCATAAAATAATTCAATAATTTCTTTTGTCTGAAGCTCTCGGCAAATAACCTCGATTGATTCTAAGGCAAGCTTAACCGAATTGCACCTCTGCTCGAGAACCTCCAGCGTTTCGATGATCTCTTTGTTTGTAACATTTTTTTTGCTAGGACCAAAAAGATTATCAAGAAAAGACGTTTTAATGACGGAGGGGTAGTATGAAACAATAATATAAAAGTTTTTGTCCATGACTGAGGCAGAAGAAACCATATCACGGAGAAAGGAAAGATAGCTTTCCATATTTGATTTTATTAGGGGGTCTTGCTCCTTACTGATATTTCCTTCTATTGACTCCAAGTAACTTTCCAGGTCTATCTTTCTGGACTGCAGCAATATTTGAATAGGAAAAGCGAGGGTGTTTAAGACTTCTTGGAAGCCACCAATAATAACATTTTGTTCATCTTCTGATCTTAAGTAAAAGTTAATACTGTTTGCTTGGAGAATTTTATGAACGGAACCATCTTTTAGAAATAGCAGACCGTTCTTTATTTCATCAACTCGTAAATAATTCTGGATACCTGTAAGCCCACCCTTGTTATTTTTTTTCATCATCGTCTCCTGTTGTTGTAACCCAGGTTTTGAAAGTCTCATCGGGTGAAACAGAAGCCATCTGAGCAACTAAAGGTTCGGTTTCTTCTGAAACTTCTTTGGTATTCTTGTCGATAGTTTTTTCTAACTGTTTTTCTCGTGTTTTGGTCGTTTCAAATACGGTTTTTGGCTCTTTTGGGCCGTTTGCTGCGTCGACCGTATCAGAAAGAACTTCTAATTGTTCATCTAGTTGTTCTAGTGGAGCCTTGGTGACAATAGAAACAGCGGGTTCAGCAGTAGCCTCTTTCGTAAGCTTACCCATATCTGGGCGATACTCTTCCTTTTTCCAGATCCTCTTCTTTGGTATGGAGAGAAAGGAAAAAAATGGAGAAATATAGCTATCCAAGGTTCGACCGTTAAATTTTAGAAAGGCCAACGACAAACAAACAAAAAATGGAGGGCACGAAACAAGGATGCTAATAATCAACGGAAGATTAAGTTTCGAGATCAAAACATAAAGACCGGCCGAAAGGCCCAACCCGGCAATAAGAAAAGAAAATTGTCTCAGGGTTAATGGCCCGATAACCTTGTCTTCTACCTCAATGTTTTGTGGCATTTGATATTGCATAACTACTTGAACCTTCTGAATTCTTCAGTGCTTGGAGGGTGCTCATCATCTGGGAGAGGAGCATTATAATCAGGACGCGGTGTGCCAGTATCAGCAGCCGTTGCGGGACGATTTGGGGTTGAGGCCGTTCCACCAACGCCACCACTAGCACCAGGGGTGAAACCCGTTGCCGGTGGCAGACCATGATCTGAAGCTGCAGCTAACTTACGGATAATATCATCCCCATCACCAAGCCTATTTTCTTTAGCATACTTGGTAAGTTTCCGTGACATCTCGGGGGTAAACATTTGATTAGGGGCTAAATCAACATGTACTCCATTTTCTTCAATACCGCCATTAAGATGAAGTAGCTGGCAAGATTTTTCATAGTCTTTCCATTGATCAGCTGTCATTGTCTCAGTTAATTCGCTCGCAGAACGAGAACCGTTTCTAACATGTTCCACAATCTGTTTTGCTGCACGAAGCTCATTCACTGACGCATTAGGTCGTAATTGGAATTCTCTAGGGTGTCCTGTACCATGAGTAACCTCTGCCACATATGAAATACCAAACTGCCGACTTTTTAAAGCATCCCTGTCACGTAGTAGATCAGTTCTAGCCAATTGTTGGATGTCCTTGGGGTCACTACTAATCGCTTTGAGTGCAGCTTTTTGTTTAAACAGCTCTTGCATTTGGGGGGCATCATCGGTAAGAGGGGCTCCAGGCAGCCCCATTTTTACCCTTGCTTCCTCAATATAATTATCCATCGAGCCCGTTTCGATTAAAGACTTCCTCGCTTTAGCAGTTAAATTTAAATTGCCAAGTTTCTTTTGTCTTTCTTGCTCTCTGACTAGGGCAGTCTCTTTTGACATACCAGTAACGGCTCCACGAAAAAAGTTTGAGGCAGAGCTTTCTCCGGGTATGAGTCGTGAGACTTTTTCGAGTCTTTTCTGAGCTTTTTCTCCGGCAACTCTTTTTTGTTCGGTAGTCCGAGCTTGTAAATATGGAGTAACGCCAGTTTTGCGACCAGCATAGCCTTTGGATATTCGCTGAATTTCTGAGCCGATCTTCCCCAGCATCTTAAGGGGCATAAAGATAGCAGCCACAACCGTGATTATAGAGCCAATAACCATAAATAACGATTCAAGCAACGGAGCAATGGTTGCTCCCACTATTGCGTTCAATGTTCCATTAGCCCCGAAAAGGTTACTGATACTATCATTATATGTGGCAATAATGGATCCACCAATTTTTAAAATTAACAAGGACACGGGTAAGAAAAAAACCCACTTAGCATACTCTGCCCACCACTTTTTATGCCACGAGGAGGTCCAGGGAAGGACTAGACTAGCGAAAGCAAGCGGCGCCAGAACAATAAAAAGCATGACAGCCCACGACCTGAAAATCATAATAATCCCTAGAATGATATAAGCGATTGCCCCAATAAAAGCGACAAACATAAAAGCAAAATGAAGCATAATATTTTCATTATTACCGTTTGACTCATTTTTTATTCCATTCGAATCATCTCCCAAAATAACTTCAAAAGGCCCTAATACATCCGCCGCGTTATCCTTCCCGGTCGCCCCCTGATAAACAACTGCAGAAATATCATTCCCTACGAGCGAAGTTGCCATAATGCTGCCAACATCGTAGACTACATAACAGATTAAAGTGCTAAAAAGCATCAATATGGAAGCAAGAAACATTTTAGGCAAAAGCGCTTTTGCTCCAAACTTATCTTTACTAATATTTAAAACTTGAGAAAATGAGATCACGATCAAAATGATTGCCATCATACCGAAGGCAAAGTTACGTACATCAGTTACAGACGCATCAAAGGATGCAGAATTTGCTCCTTGCGTCGCAGACTTTATCAAAGTTTCAGTTACAGTTAAGGAGAGAGCTAAGATTGCCAGGCCAACCCTAAGCATCATCTCTGACATGCCATCGAGTATAGAACAAAAAGCTGCTTTAATTGAGCCGAGGGGGTCTGTTATCCAAGCTAAAGGCCCTGCGTGAGCAAATTGAGGTAGTAATAAAATGGTTAAAGATATGGATATGAAAAAAACAAAAATAAAAACGAGCTTTTTGTTTTTTTGTGTTTGTTTTATTACATTCATTTTCCCCCCGAGAAAAGTAAGTATGAAATATCTTTTTTATTCAAGGATAGTATAACATAAATATATTTTACAAAGAAAATTAAAAAGCTGGAGTGATCTCCAGCTTTTTAATTATAAGAGTTGTCTTTAAGCACCTAAGAAATTCATAACCAGTGTTATTATAAAATATGCCCCAACAATTACCGCTACACCGATTAAAGTATAAAGAATAATCTGTTTACCCTTTGCAGCCCTCTTTTCGTCTCCAGCGGAAAGCATGTACATAATTCCGCCATAGATGACAAGCAATATGGCAATTGCTCCTGTTATTATTAATGCCCAATTTGCGGCTTTTTGAATAAATTGTTTTACCGCGTCAATACTTCCTTCAGTGCTCGGAACTGTGACGTCCGGCGTAGGCACGTCACCGCCTGCCTTGGCAAGGCCAGGCACTACAACCGATCCTAGGATAAATAAGGTAACCACGCTGTGATATCTTTTTATTTTCGCTAACATTGATACTCCTTTTTTTTATTTCTTACCTTAAATATAAAATAAACATTATAGAGTTGTAAAGAAGAAAATTAGACAATTTGCAAAAAACCTGTTACTTAAAAAAGGTAGTTGTGAGGGAAATAATAAAATAGCTCCCAACTATTACGGCCACTCCAACCAGTGCATACATAATTATTCTCTTTGCTGTCTGGGCTCTCTTTTCGTCTCCAGCAGAAAGCATGTACATAATTCCGCCATAAATTACGGCTGTAATAGCTAAAGCACCAGAGATATAGACCAGGGCATTTAGAACATTTTGTGCATATCTATTTATTGATGCAATATCTTTTCCACCACCACCAAACATGCTGGCGTGTGTCGACAAGGGGAGTAGAAAACCAAATAAGAATGAAAATAAGACTAGAGAAATAAACTGATTTTTGTGAGTTTTCATAATTTATAGGCTCTTACTTATCCACTTATAGCGGTTAAAATAAAGTATGATAATATCCAGACTACAACTCCGACTAATGTCCCAATAATTATGTCCTTTCCTTTGCTGGCTCGGCTTGGATCTCCGTTTGAAAAGAATAACATTATGCCGCCGATGACCATCATAATCATCGCACAAATTGAGAAAAGAACGGTTAAGGTGCCAAAAGCTCCAAAACCTGTAAGTGGGTCGGTACTAGTAAAAACGCCTGATAAACCGTCTACTGCCCCGAAGGCTATTTTAGGATTAATAAAAAAAACCAGTATAACATAAAAGAGATTTCTAGTTAAAGTTGAGAATACTTTCATGTGATTATTATAAAAAGAAGTTGATCAACTATCAACTTCTTTTTATGGAAACCTAAAATAATTATAAAATTAAATATTAATTTTCAGTTTTTTGATTTTATTAACGACAGCTTTCGGTATTCTGATGGTAAGAATGCCATTCTTGAAATCAGCATTTGCTTCATCAGGTAAAACTTTCGTAGGCAGATCAATTGTCCGAGAGAACGATCCCCAATAACATTCTTGTAGGCGATATGAGCTCTTGTCTACTTCTCTGACTTCTTTTCTCTCCCCTTTTATCATGACCATTTCTTCGGTCAAGGTAATATCCAAATTTTCAGGATCTATCCCAGCAACCGGAGCTTTGACTACCATTTCCTTGGCTGTTTCGTAGACATCTACAGCTAATTCTCCCTCAATGTTCGAGACAGTATCTTCCATCATTGAGCCCATCCAGTCATTATTGAAGGTGTTATCTTCCAAAAAGAAACTTTCCTCAGTAACAGGGACCGGGTTATTGTCGTTATTTTTTGTCATCATTATGAATGCCCTCCAAAATTAGACCTGAATTATTATTAACATTCTACAACTATATTATTTGTTATTTCAAGTAAAAAATGCTAATTTGTAGACGAAAATGATAAAAGCAATTGAGAGAGTAGAAAATACTATTTTGGATGCGATATTTCCGCATCAATGTTTGTGTGGAAAATGGGGTGAGCCTCTTTGTAGTCAGTGTTTTGGATTGATCTCAAAAAACAAAACCCAGCTTTGCCCGGTTTGTAAAAAACTTTCAGAAAACGGTAAAACTTGTCCAAATTGTCGACAGCGGACTAGTTTAACCGGAGTGATGATTTTTGGAGACCATGAAGGTTTACTAAAGGATGCTATTTGGCAGTACAAATATAATTTTGTGAAAGGGATGAGTGAACCGCTAGTCAGATTATTGTCAGAGAAGTTCGGTGTTTTTATAAAAAAGAAACAATTTGTAATAACCAGTGTTCCAATCTCAAAAAATCGATTGAATTGGAGAGGATTTAATCAAAGTGAACTTTTAGCAGCAGGGTTATCAACAAGCCTGTCTTTAGAGTACAAAAATCTTCTAGTAAAAACTGGGAAAATCAAGCCACAGGTTGGTCTCACGAGAAAAGAGAGAATAAAAAACTTAAAAGGGAAAATTGAGTTAGGGTCGAAAATCAATCCAAAAGAACTAAAAAGCAAAAGAATCATAATTGTTGACGATGTCTATACAACGGGCACAACTTTGGAAGAATGTGCGAAGACGCTTAGAAACAATGGAGCGCGAGAGGTTTGGGGGATTGTTTTGTCACGAGACTAAACAATTTCGACCACCCTTCCGTCATTCCCATGAAAACGGGAATCTATATAAATATAAGCTTCTTGCTATTCTGTGCCTCGAAGGATAGGTTTTATTGTTCGAGGTTAATAACCGAGAACTAATCTCTCTTTTTCATTTCTTCTTGATAAGAACTCTTCTTTCCACTTTTTGGCAGCAAAAAGTAACAAAAACTCTCAACCAGACAGCTTTTCAAAATATCACTCATAAACTCATTCAAATTTAAAAAATCACAACTCCTTAT
>JAQUMB010000011.1 GCA_028718325.1 Patescibacteria group bacterium | reverse complement strand
GTTCTTTTTTGATAACCCTTTTTGTCTCTGGAAGGACATAATAGCCTTCAATGTTTTGTTTAGAAATAACCTTCCCAAAAATATTTTTGACCATTATTGTTCCAGTCGGCTTCAAATATGTTCCCTGGGGTGACTGATTATACTTCGCCAAATTACTCTGAGTAACTTCAAGGTCCGTCTTTGCACTGAACGGATTACCAATGACTTTGAAGCTATCCAGCTTGCCAGTTCGGACATCTCCCTGACCGACGTTCAGCAAAAAGAGTGTCCCCACCTGGCCAGTAGCAATCGCTCGTGAACCTGTAGCATCTGACTCTTCAGGAACCAATCTAAAGAAAATCGCCCCGAAATATCCTCCTGAACTAGCCGATATTGGTATGCCTATTCTAAATTTGTACTTTTTCCCTTCTCCAGCAGGTAAAGTAAATGTTTTTTCACTCAAGGTGATAAATTTTTCAAAACTATTTGCTTTGTCATCATTATAAAAAACCAATTGCCCGTCAGCCCCCGTCATCTTCATCGAAGACACCTCAACCGCAATATTTTCGTCCTTTGTTGTTGGGTTGATGATATCAATCGTTCCTTCTTTGACGTCTCCCAGATTCATTTTTTCTTCATATTTTAACGGTGCAACCTGTAACGTATTTTTTACTTCGGTAGCGGCAAAGGTCGAAGTAACTGGAATCATTAAAAAAACAAATAAGGCTATGAGGTTTTTTTTCATATGTTTTATTTTACTTTATCTAATTTTTCTTTGGTAGTTATTATTCTGAAAGCTGAATCTTTTGTCGTTCGAGATTTATGCTGAAGGTTATCTATATTTTAAACTTCTCACCCTTTCAAACTCGAAGAATATATATTTATCGTTCGAACGTTAGTGAGAACTATCAATCCTTCAAGTTTCTCCCGCCAGGAGTCGGCCAAGCAGCTCCGCTTCGAAGAATATTGTTCGAGCCCCAGACGGGGTCCCGTAGGGAGAGCGCAAGCGACGAGAACTATTTGTTTGCAGACTTCTCATTACATTCGAAGAATAAACATCGTTGACTTTTTGCCTATAGTCTACTAGAATGTAGCTCCAAAACAAAACTACTAAAACAAAAAGGAGGAGTTACCTTCTTTTTTTAATTATTTAATTTTAGGAGAGGATGTGAAAAACATAATCCTGTTTTTTGTTTGTAGTTTTGTTTTATTGTCCTTATTATTTCCGATAGGTCTTTTGGCTAAAAACCAGGATAGGCAAACGGTTACTATAACAGCAACTGTGGATTACACGATCACCGGAGCAATAAGAAATAACATCGTTCATGCCGAAACTAATTGGGACCAAGGCTATTGGCTGATTAGTAACGACGAGGCTTACCTAGTTTTGGCGAAAATTTAAGCCTTAGACTTCTCACTCCGTTCGAAGAATATTGTTTGAAGAGTTAAAGGATAAAAAAGGGGAAAGTAAATATTGTTCGAACAAAGTGAGAGCTAATAGTCATTAAGGTTTTGTAAACTTCTCAGTTCCTTCGAAGAATAAAAGCCGAAGGTTTATTGTTCGAGTCCCTCGACTTCGCTCGGGATAAACTTTGGCGAGAACTATCTCACGGAGTTTACACTGAATTTATCGAAGTGTTCGAAGAATAATATTATTGTTCGAATGGAACGAGAACTATTTTGTTACCGTTCGAGCATAAGCGAGAACTCTCAGGTTTTAACTTCTCGCTGACGCTCGAAGAATATTGTTCGAGGAGCATAAGCGACGAGAACTAAGAGCTTCGTTTCTTGAGCCTTTTTTTCTTTTTCTTGCGAATAACCACAGCTATCAGAACAATGAGAAGTATGACAACAACGATGAACCACCACGGGATTACCAGGAATCCGGCTGAAGCAGTCAGATTTTGGTTCAAACCATAAGTTAAATTTAAATCACCCTTGAAATAACCAAACTGCCACCAGGCAGGAGTCCATTTGTTTTCAAAAAGTCGAATACTCTCTGGCAATACATTACCACTATCTGAGTTGACCGTTTGGGTACTCACTTTTTGTCCTAAAATGTTCTTTATTTGTATGCCACCTTTTGGTTTGAAGTGGACATTTCCGTTGTTTTGAATCCTAGTTTCAAAACCCACATCCCAGGTAAGGTTCGGGTTCCAATCTTTTTTTGTTACTGTCTTCCCCTGCGCATCAGTTGTTGTCGTGGTTTTCCATAAATGAATCTCTGGCATAAAGTTAAAGTATTTTTTGGTTTTAAACGTTGCAACTGAACCTTTTTCGGTGATATCTCCAGAAACCTTGACTAAAATCAGCTGGCCTACTTTTAAATTTGTGGCAACCTTTGCTTCGCCTTCTTTGACGTCGTTTGTAGCTTTTGTCGAGAAAAACAAAACACCATAGTGACCGCCTGGTTCAGCATCTGCTGGAACGACGACTTGATACTGAACTGCTCGAAGTTCTCCGACAGCCAGATTGATTGGTTCAGAAGAAAATTTTATCCAGTTTGACAAGGAAAATTTGCGATTTGGGTCTGGTTCAAAAAAGGCTGGCTGGCCAGTTTCATTCTTTGAAGCAAAATCAGAGACTTGTGGGTAGAGAGTAACAGCTGCCGGATTATAATCGTTCACCTTTACGATCCCGCTTGCGGTTTGTCCTTTTTCAATTGTGTATTCGACAACTGGCGGTCCGACAGTGATTCCCGAGCCAGGAGTCGACTCAGCTGAATAAACTTTTGGGACAAGTGTAGTTAACAAAAAAACTGCCATAATTAGCAGAGGTAGTCTGTATAATAAAAGCTTTCTTACTTTGGTCATTAAAAATTACCCGTCATCAATAATGTAATGGTGTCAGCATACGAACCAGCCGGCGTAGATGCCGAGATAGCTGCCTTAAATGTTACAGTTGATGTTTGGTTAGTTACTCCGGTAGGACTGCCATAAGTAATGAAAGACTGTGCGGTCCTTTGCAATTGACCAACCCCATTCCCAGACGTATTGTAGGGAGATGAAATCGTTGGACTGCCCGTACCTGTCGTCCCTTGAGCCCCATAGCCCTCTGTTCCAGCCGATAGAGTAGCTGTGCCAGATGTAATGTTTTTTGTCGGAACCGATGATTTATAGAGACCTCCGACTGTCCCATTTCCTTGATCTTGAATTGTTACCGTATAGCCACCGGCTGCATTTGTCCCCATCGTCAAGGTAACTGCTGAGGTGCTAGCCACAGCACCAGTCGTCATTGTCCCAAGCGAAGCAGAGTTGGTCGACAATTGAAAAGTAATTGAGGGATCAACACTGGCACTGACTACTACTTGATCATCCGTCGCTATCGGTACCGCGATACTGCCAGTGTCACCAAAGGTTCCGTTAATTGTAATTGTTTTTGAACCGCTTGTATTTGGATTTGTAATTTGCTTATCACCGGTGGTTCCTGAAGTAGCGTTTGTGCCAATTTTGATTGTGATTATTGAGCTTGCTGCCACAGCGGCAGAACCATTAGTAAAGGTCAGCACATTTAGATTTGTACCCGAGAAAGCCGCTCCCCAGGTCGTGCCAGTCGGTGACGCTGCCAAGGTTACATCACTCCCATCATCTTGTAAATCTACATCTGTGTAATCTATTCCTGATTGACCAACAAATCCATTGGCCGTACCATCAGGAAATGTAACGACAAGCGTTGCTGCCCCGGCTATACCTGTCGGGGTTGTAAAGACTAACGTATGGTTGGACAGAGTTGATACTTTTATTCTAGTCATCGTATCGGAAAGGGTTGAGAGAGAAGCGGCTTGAGCATGTGGTATCGAGACAAACAGCAAAGATAAGGCCAAGATTATACTTAAGGATTTTTGGTAATTTTTATTAAATTGTGTTTTTATTTTACCCATTTTTTAAAAATTTCCTGTGGCTAAAAAGGTTAGGGTGTCTTGGTATGTGCCAGCTGGCGTTCCGGCGGAAATTGCCGCTTTGGCCGTCACATTTGTGACATGATCAGCCGATGTTGCTGAGGCATATGATGATATGGTGGTTGCAGTTCGGCTTAATGCCCCAACATTATTTGAGGTTTTTAGATAAACTGCAGCGATAGTCTGTGATCCTGAGTTCACTGCTCCCTGGATACCATAACCTTCAGTCCCGGCAGCTAAGGTTGCCGTAGAAGTAGCAATTAGTTTTGTTGTGGCCGCTGATTTATAAAGTCCCGGGTTTGTCCCACTTCCCTCGTCCTGAACCGTAACAGTATAGCCACCACCAGCGGTCGTCCCCACCGTATAGGTAAAGGGGCCACAAGAAGCCACCGCCCCAGTTGTCATAACACCAAGAGCACAAGAGTTTGTCGATAAAGCAAAGGTAATCGACAAGTCTATATCAGCAGCGATAGCGATTTGATCATCGTTCCCAGTGGTAATCGGGACAGCAAAAGCGCCGGTATCTCCAAATGTTCCGCCAATTGTTATCTTGTAAGAACCGGCTGTTCCCGGATTTGTTATTTGAGCCGTAGGAATCTTGATCGTCGCCGCATGTCCGGCAGCTACTGTGCTAGATGCAGAGGCGGTAATAGTCAAGACATTGGTCGCATAACTAGCCGAAGTCACTGCATTGTCTGCCCCCCCATTATCAGCGATTGTTACCCCACTCAAAGACGCGCCCATCGTAAAACTAGATGATGGGAAGGTCAAAGTCACGGTGTTGGTATTGGCAATGCCGGTCGGCGTGGTAAACACAATAGTATGATTTGAAGTGGTTGAAATTTTTTGTCGCGTCATGGTATCAGATATAGTCGAGACAACCGCTGCTTTGGCTCCAGGAACATAGGCCATAAAAAAAAGAAGCAAAAACACCAAGATACTTATCAGCTTCTGAATTTTACTTCTTACCCTCACGCTTATAATCATTTCACTTTCTTTTTTATTTTTGTATTTTAATTATTCAATTTAGCAAGATAGTTGTCAACTATTTTCTCACCTATAATGACATTGTTACATAGTACGTAATAATACCGTCATAATAGCCACTAGTCTGACCACTAGATACATCTAATTTGTAACCAACAGAGGTGCTTGTCTCGGATGTCGTATATCCAACATGATTCATAATCGTCTGAGCAGTTATCGGAAAGCCAGCGTATTTGTTATTTGCATCGCTTTTTGTCGTTCCTGTTCCCCACCAAGTAGTATTTTTAGTAGCTGATGATGCAAAAACAGAAAAACCCAGGCCAACACCTGTCCAAGTTGCCGCATTGCCGCTGCCCGTCGGGTCCCAAGCTGTTTTGTCTGGAATGTCAGTACTACTATTGGTCGACAAATCCATGGTCGAATTAGCATCATTTCTCTTGACCGTGATCGAATATCCCGGAGCATCAGTTCGCACGTTTATGTCAGTCTGGCCAGTCACTGGTGTCCCGGCCAAAATATTTCCAAGTGCTACATCGGCATAAGAACTCCCTTGATAAATTCCTGATCCATTACTATAAAAACCAACAATCATACCGTTGCTGATCATGTATGGAAAACCCGGCCCCAGTTTGTAGTTCGCACTGGAGCCTTCCTTGATAAACGGCTCTCCGCCCGATGAAACTAAATTATAATTTGTGGATGAACCAACTCCACTGACAGAATTAATTTCAAAGGCATCCAGACGGTAATTTGTACTAGACATGGCACGAGACGTTACTGGGATGAACGCCAGACAAAGAACCATGATTACCAAACTAAAAATATCTTTTACTTTCAAATCACCCACCGTTTATCTTAAATCTAATATTCTTAGTTGTTAGTGTTATTTGTTGACTGGTTATCGGTTGGAGCTTCAGCTGGCGGTTGACCTCGGAGGTTCTGGTTTTCTTCCGTTGTCAGATTTGGGTTTTCCTGTAACTTTTTGATGTTGTCGATTTCTGTTTTTGCGTCTGCGCTATCAGGAACGGCTTTCAAGTATATATTCATTTCTTCCAAGGCTTTGTCATATTCTTTTTTATCCTTATAGACTAAAGCCAAGTTATAGTGTGGATCGGCAAAATCTTTTTTCAGAGCAATCGCTTTATTGAAAAACTCTGCTGCTTTATCGGTGTCGTTCTTCGTTAGGTAAACCTGTCCAAGACCATTTACCAATACCGGATTGGTTGGCTCGAGTTTCAGGGCCTCTTGATAGCTCTTTTCTATCCAGTCTATTGCGCCAGTCGCATAGAGAGCAGCATTCCTGTAAATAATGATCATCCCTTCCCAATTTGAAACACTGTTTGGATTGGTATTGACTGCTAGTTTTCCTTGATCAATAGCGCGGGAGAGATAGTCTTGGATCTTTTTAATGTCCTTTTCTTTCTCAGATTTTTGATTTTCTAGATTTGCCTCGACTAGAAGTACCCTCGAAAGTGATAGTCGATACGTTTCTCTATAGCCGTTTTGATCGATAGCCTTTTTGAATAGTTTCTCTGAAGCGAGTAGATTTTCTGCCTTATCAGTTTTCAATAGAGCTTTTCTGTATGTCGCATCCGCCACATAGCTTTTGCCAGCAAAATAAATGCCATAAAAAGCCCCGACAAAAAGTAGTGCAAAAAAGACAGTTGAGAATACCTTTGCTTCAAGTGAAGCATTTTTTAGGTTTAGATCCTTGACATCATCATCAGTTACTTCTGATGATTTCCTAGCCATCCCAATCAAAGCCAAAGCGACCCAAAACACCAACATCAAAGAAAAATTGGAATAGTAGAAAAGACTCATAACTCCGACTCCCACGACTGCTGCCGTAGCCCCCAAAGTAACATACTTCATTCCTCCGTCTCTTGCTTTTTGATAATTGAAGAAACCGGTCACGGCGGCCATAATGATCAAGAATGCATAAGCGATCGTCCCCAAAATTCCTAAGGTGGCTCCATTTGTCAACCAGTCACTATGAGCCTTGTCATATCGGAATGACCAATTCTCTTGATTATTCATCTCAGCAGCACGGAATTTTGAAAAATCATAAGCATAGGTTTCTGGACCTGAGCCAAAGACCGGTCTTTCTTTGATTGCTTGCTTTACTTCAGCAATTGAGTTTTTGTTATCTAATGGGACTTCTTTTTGAAGATTTAGGCCAAAGTTAGCCGTGAAAATAAAAGCAAGAGAAAGTAAACCTAACAAGACCGGCATAGCAAGCCATCTCTTATCCGCCTTTTCATCCATAAATTGCATTACAATCATTACAATAGAGGCCGCCAGAATACCCCACCAAGCCGCCTTGATATTCACCAAAACCAAAAGAACAAAGAGTAAGACACTTGTCCCGGCAAAAGAGATACGTGCTTCATTATCTTTTCTCAAAGCCAAAGCTGCCGTGATAGGAATCACCGCCATGATATAGACGGCCAGAGCGTTTAAGCTGCCAATCGTATTGAACAGTTTTGATTTTGTAATATCAGAAGGCAAGATATACACCCCAAACATTTGCATAAAAGCAAAAATAGAGGCAACAATAGTTGACATTATGAGAGTTAAGACAACTCCCATGACCTCCTTTTTACTTCTAAGGTTGTTGGTAATAAGATAATAGAGGATGATAAAATAAAGAACTGTCAAAAAACTACCATCTAATCTGCCGTAAAAACCGATAATGCTAGTCAATGGAGAGATAGAGACTAATGATGCTATCAAATAAATTGCCCCAAAAATCAAAATCGGAACATCAAGTGGCGTTCTCCTAATATTAAAATCACGAGATATTACCATCTTCAGCATCCAAAGTATCAAGGCAACCAGAACAAAAATACCAAGGAATGTCTGCTTTGGTAACGACAATACATCATAAGTTTGTGGTGAAAAAACAAGCGGCAGAGCAAAAATCGTAAAATAAATAATCGCCTTTAGGACATAGTCTAACGGCTTTACTAGTTTATTTAGAAAACCCGGGTTCCGTCGTTGTCTAGTTGGAGTCGATGCTACATAAGGGTTGTGTTGCTGTCCATGTACATTAATATTGATTGAGTCCATTCCCACCTCTTTTTGACTTTAGATTGTCTTTTTTATTCTATTCCCAGTATAGTTTATGCTTTTTTTTATGGCAAGAAAAACTTCTGAAATCATTGACATATAGTCATTTTTGCAGTATTATTAAAAATCGCTCTGAAATTTAAGGAATAATACATGGAACTATCACCCAAACAGCAAATAAACGAACTGATCAAGACTAGTCAATCAATTTTGGTTGTCAGCCATGCTAATCTGGATGGTGATGCTCTAGGAGCGATGTTGGCACTTGACCGAGTTTTAACCAAAATGGGTAAAGAGGTCAGTCTCGTCACCAGTAACGATATCGACGATCTATATAAGTTTTTGCCAGGCATAAGCAAAATAAAAAGTGATATTTCAGGGACTCGTGATTTTATTTTACGCTTTGATACTACGAAGGTTCCTATCGAAAAACTCTCATATAACAAAGAAGAACCCTATGTAAATGTGGTTATTTCACCAAAATCGGGAAAAATAACTCAAAGTGATATCGAATATGTCCAGGGAGATTTTAAATTTGACCTGGTTTTTGTTTTAGACACTCCCGATGTTGATAGAATCGATTCCGTTTACGATCGACAAACCGAGCTTTTCTTTGAAACAGCAATTATTAACATCGATCATCACGCCGGGAATGAATATTTTGGAGCTGTCAATCTGGTAGACCTTACTGCAACCTCTACCTGCGAAATTCTAGTTTCTATTATTGAGTCATTTGGTGCTGGTAATTTCGATGAAGATGTTGCTACTTGTCTCTTGACTGGAATCACTTATGATACAGGTAGCTTTAAATATGTCAACACGACCCCAAAATCCTTAACCATCTCAGCTCAAATGCTCGCAGCTGGAGCCCGCCAGCAAGAAATAATCCAAAATTTGTATAAAACAAAATCGATTAACACCCTGAAGTTATGGGGAGAGGTCTTAACAAATATAAATTATAATCAGGAGTATCGATTTGCCTGGTCAGCTATTTCATATGGCCAGATGTTAGCAAATCAAGCGAGCATGGATGACATTAAAGCACTTCTGGATGAATTATTGACTAATGTGCCAAATACCGGCATGGTCCTAATCTTGGCAGAAACAGAGCAAAACAAAGTAAGTGGCTTGCTAAAATCAACTAATGGCTCAGACATTTTGAAGCTTGTCGAGAAATTTAGCGGATCAGGGAATGCTCACCAAGCTCAATTTGAAATCACAAAGACAACACTTAAGGAGGCCAGCGAAAAAGTTTTGGCTGAAATCAAAAACGCCCAAGGAATATTACTGGGTCTGCCAATAAATCAGTCCGAACCAAAACATGAGAAAAATAACACAGAGATTATTACAGAAAACGCTGAGGTTGTCATAGATAAATCGAAACCCGAAGATCCCATTTCAAAAGCGATTGAGTCAATCGACAGTGAGATAGAAGTAAACGGCGGTGAATTACCGTCAATTGATATAGAAGATACAAAAAACCCAGATCAACCGATGAAACCGCTTGGCAAAATATTGGAAAATCATCAACCGGGAACTGCTCTTGATATAGACGAAGAGAGAATTCCTTACTCTCCTTCAGAAACATCCGGTCTAGGTAATCAAAACGAAGAAATCAGAACCTGGAAAGCTGATCAGTAAAAAACTTATTATAATATGGATAACAAAGAGGGCATTTATTTAATTGACAAACCAGCCAACTGGACCAGTTTTGATGTAGTTGCAAAGGTACGCTCTGAGTTACGAAAGCAATCGGAAGCTAACGGCAAGGAGCCAATAACTAAAAGCAAGCTACGTGTCGGCCATGCCGGGACTCTGGATCCTTTTGCCACCGGTCTTCTAATTATTCTCGTTGGGACTAAAACAAAAAAGCAAAATGACTATATGAAGCTTGATAAGGAATATATTGCAACTCTTTTCCTTGGGGCAATCAGCACAACTGGCGACCCGGAAGGCATAATAACCTCTTTCTATCCTGTTATTCCGAACCCCTCTGTTTGTCATCCCCGCGTAAGCGGGGATTCAATCGGGGTAAACTCCGTCAAGGAATCTAGATC
Source organism: Patescibacteria group bacterium (assembly GCA_028718325.1). Classification (GTDB taxonomy): domain Bacteria; phylum Patescibacteriota; class CPR2; order UBA1875; family CAIMLA01; genus JAQUMB01. The sequence goes on along the minus strand of JAQUMB010000011.1, from coordinate 12,108 downwards.
TCTCCATTTCAGTCGAGATGACACACAAACGAAACCTGCCATTACAAAGAAAAAAATCAATGAGGTTCTTTCCAGTTTTATCGGTGAAATTGAGCAAATACCTCCACAATATTCGGCAATCAAAATCAATGGTCAAAGAGCTTATGAATTGGCTCGCAAAGGCGAAAAAGTTGAACTCAAGCCTAGAAAAATCAAACTCTACGATATCGAGATTTTAAGTTATAAGTGGCCTATGTTAAAAATCCTAGTTAACTGTTCAAGCGGAACGTATATTAGAGCCTTGGCGGAAGATATCGGAAAGAGCCTTGGTTGTGGAGCTTATTTAACCGCCCTTCGAAGGACTAAAATCGGCAATTATTCGATTGATGATGCTAAAAAGATAGAGTCAATACAAATAGATCATTGAATTTTATACCAAAATAAGCTATAATAAGTTTAGAAAATAATAAAAAAGGAGTGTCTGTGGCCCTGAAAAAAGATGAAAAAGGAAAACTGATAAAGGACGTTGCTAGGAACCCAAAAGACACTGGGTCTCCTGAAGTTCAGGTTGCAGTTTTCACCGAAAAAATTAAGACTTTGACCGAGCATTTAAAAACTCATAAAAAAGATGAGAGTTCCCGTCGAGGACTTCTAAAGATGGTTAGTAAACGTCGTCGTCTCCTAGATTATCTAGCGAAAAAGAATAAAGATAGTTACGACGCGTTAATCAAAAAGTTAGGGTTAAGAAAATAGTGGAAACCGACGGCTAATAAATTTAACGCATCGATCACTCCCCGATAATTTCGGGGAGCAATTGGTTCATTAATAATAAATAAGTTGAATAGGAACCAGAGCAGGAGTTCTACAGTCAAAATTCTCTTATTGTCATCCTGAGGAATCCGTCAGGACGACGTGAGGATCTCTTTCTTAGGGATTGTCACGTCACTTCGTTCCTCGCAATGACAGAGCAAAGAGTGATCGACAAAGGAATTCTCACCCTGACTCCTATTCACACCGCTCCAAATAATTTTGGGGCAGAAGGGAGTTTTTATGAACTCAAAAAATGAAGTAAAAAGTTATGAAGCTGATTTTTCCGGAACCAAAATCTCATTTGAGGTCGGTAAGATGGGCTTACTCGCAGACGGAGCAGTCGTTGCCCGTTACAATGATTCAGTTGTTTTGGCAACTGCTGTCGTCTCGAAAAATATCAAGGAAGATATCGATTATTTTCCACTTACAGTTGAATTCCAAGACAAATGGTCCGCAACTGGGAAGATCTCAGGTTCCCGTTTTATCAAACGAGAAGGCCGACCTAGTGAACTTGGTATTTTGCGATCCCGCATGATTGATCGACCAATCCGTCCGATGTTTCCCAAAGGATATATGAACGAAGTCCAAATCATTGTTTCTCCGTTATCTCTAGATGGTACCATCGACCCAGCCGTCCTAGGTTTGAATGCCGCTTCTGCAGCTCTGATGCTGACTGGGGCTCCATTTGAAGGACCACTGGGGGCCATCCGAATCGGGAGAATTGATAATAAATTTGTTATAAACCCAACTAACGAACAAATGGAAGCGTCAGAGATTGATATTTTGGTTGCTGGGACAAAGGATGCAATTACTATGATCGAAGGTGGGGCCAAGGAAATTCCGGAAGATGTGATCGCCGAGGCCTTGGAAATTAGTTTTAAGTCATTACAGGCTTCCAATAAGCTTCAGGAGGAGATGAGTAAAGACCAGAATATTAGTGCTCAAAAATACGATTTGAAATTACCAGACAAGGATGCCTATGATTCTGTTTTAAAATATTTAGAAAGTAAACTTGGCGACTCGATTCGTCACAAAGATAAGATTGCTCGAAATCTCCTGCTTGCTGAGCTAGAAGATATGGTTGTAGGTGAATTTAGCGAAAAATATGAAGAAGCTGACATCTCTGCCGCTTTTGAAAAGATTATCAAAGAAGAAGTACGACGCTCTATTCTCGAAGAAGGTATACGGCCTGACCATCGAAAGATGGATGAGATCCGTCCGCTTACTAGCGAAGTCGGCATCTTACCTCGAACGCACGGATCCGGCCTTTTCCAAAGAGGACAAACCCAGATTCTGTCTATCACTACCTTAGCCTCCCCTTCAAAAGCTCAAGTCGTTGAAAGCATGGATCAAGATTTCAACAAAAAATTTATGCATCATTATGTCGATACGCCAGCATCCTATGGTGAAACCGGTCGTCTTGGGGCTGGTCGCCGCGCTATCGGCCATGGCTTTTTAGCAGAAAGAGCAATTGAGGCTGTCTTGCCGCTTGAATCAGAATTCCCCTATACCATTCGGGTTGTATCTGAAGTTTTAAGCTGCAACGGCTCAAGTTCGATGGGCTCAGTTTGTGGTGCCTCACTTTCTCTTATGGACGCCGGAGTTCCTATTAAATCTCATGTTGCCGGGATTGCTATGGGCCTCATGACAATAGATGGGGATTTGAATAAAAAACATGTTATCCTAACCGATATTATGGGTGCCGAAGATTTTGCCGGTGATATGGATTTCAAGTCCGCTGGAACCAGATCTGGTGTCACAGCAATTCAAATGGATATCAAAGTCAAAGGTTTGACGATAGATTTCTTGCGAGAGGTAATGAAACGCGCCCATGTTGCCAGAATGGAAATTTTAGATGTCATGGACAGCGCGATCAAAGAGCCTAGGGCTGAGCTCTCTCAATATGCTCCTCGACTTACAACTCTTCATATCAATCCGGAGAAAATTCGAGAAGTTATCGGTAAGGGCGGTGAAGTTATTAATAAAATTATTGCCGATACTGGGGTTGAAATTGATATCGAAGATGACGGTACTGTCGTAGTAGCAGCAGTCGATGGAAAAGCTGCAGATGAGGCCGTTGCCATCATCAATGGGATTGTTGCTGAACCAGAAATCGGTAAAGTTTATGATGGCAGGGTAGTTAAGATTATGGATTTCGGCGCTTTTGTTGAGTTTATGCCTGGCAAAGAAGGCTTGGTCCATATCTCTCAGATTGCAAATGAACGGGTTGAGAAAGTAACTGACGTTCTAAAAGAAGGTCAAGAAGTGAAGGTAAAACTCACCGAAATCGACTCGCAAGGCAGAAACAACCTTTCGATCAAGGCTACTCTACCAAAAGACAAATAATACAATATTATGAAGAGGCGATTGTTGCAGACATTTTGGTCAACTTAGCCAACTTTTCATAAGATATTGTTAAACCTTAACATGCAACTAGCTTTTTACTACATGCTTAATTTCAGGTTCTCAAGAGAGAGCTACCGTGTGATAAAATTAGTATATGAAAATAGCAATAATCAGTGACATCCACGGCAATATGGCATATTTGGCAAAAGCCAAAGAAATAATTGATTCAGAAAAAATCAAATTGGTTATTTGTTGTGGAGATATTCAAACTGAGGAAGTCTTCCATGAACTAGATTTATGGCCACAAAAGGTCTACTTAACTCTTGGCAACGCTGATTTGGAGTTAGAATATAAGCTGAAATCAGGACTAATCTATCCAGAAAAACTAAAATTTTATAAAGATTTTAGTGTACTAGATCTAGATAAAAGGAAAATCGCTTTCACTCATTATGATTTCTACGCCAAAAAACTTGCAACTGAGGGTAAATATGACCTGGTTTTTTATGGTCACACCCATACCCCATGGGAAGAAATAATCGGAAAAACTATTATTCTAAATCCCGGCGAAATCGCAGCCCAATTTGGTAAGCCAACCTTTGCTATCTACGACTTGACTCAAATGAAGGCAAAATTAGTGCTTTTAGCCTAAAATAGTTAATTCTCACCCTTCAACCATCAGTTTTCAATCCGAAAATTAGCTTAGCCTTTAGGCCTCCATTTTGAAGAATTAATAATTGTCAGCTCTGCTGAAATTATTAATTCTAATAAAGGAGTTCTAATTTTCGCAGATATCGTGGTTCGTTTCTTATCAAGAAGAAATGAACAGAGTAAGAATTCTATTTATATAGATTCCAAATCAAGTTTGGAATGACATAGAGGACGAGATTGCCGCGCTTTACTCGCAATGACAAATTGGGCAGGCTTTAGGATGATAAAGATAATAATCATTGACAAACTCAACCATTCTTGATATACTTTAGCTAACGTTTGAAGTGCTCTTAAATACAAATGATTGACGAAACACTTATTAATAATGCCAAATCTCTAGCTGATTTAGAAGATCTCATTGCAAAATGCGAACGTTGTCTTTTGTATAAAACGAAGACAAAGGATGTCCCAGGTATTGGCAACGAGCACGCAGAGGTAATGTTCATCGGAGAGGCTCCCGGCAAAGATGAGGACCTGCAAGGAGAACCTTTTGTCGGAGCTGCCGGTAAATTTTTGACAGAAATGATTGAAGATTTGGGTTGGAAAAGAAGCGACGTTTATATAGCGAATGTTCTCAAACATCGCCCACCAAACAACCGTGATCCTGAACCAAGCGAAGCAGACGCTTGTTGGCCATACTTGAAGCGACAAATTGAAATAATAAGCCCAAAATTAATAGTATTTCTTGGCCGACATTCAATGGCAAGATTTTTTCCAACTTTACAAATTTCCAAAGTCCACGGTCAAGCGTTTCGCAAAGAGTTCCTAGGAAAATCCCAGGTTTTTCTAGCTCTCTACCATCCGGCAGCTGCTTTATACAATGGCGGCATGAGAGATACCCTAAAGAACGATTTTCAAAAAATTCCAAAGATTTTGGATAAAATAGATGAAATCACGGCAAGCAAGCCTTCCGAAAAGGCTACTACCCCAACGAATACAGAACAAATTAAACAAGAAAAATTATTTTAAAATTTTAAAACTAATAAATATTAACTTCAGCCAATGGCTTGTCCGCCCTTGGTGGAAAATAACGAAAGGAAACTATGGTTCTTCACAAAAACCAAAAACATCCATCACATGATGGACAAAATCACAAAGAAAAACAAGCGCACCAACCGCTTACCAAAGATACAAGGAAAGGACTACTAAAGATAACCCCCTTGGGTGGTCTAGGTGAAGTTGGCAAAAACCTAACAGTCTATGAATATGAAGACGATATTATCATCGTTGATATGGGGTTTATGTTCCCAAGCGATGAAATGCTTGGTGTTGATTATCTAATCCCAGATATTTCGTATCTCGAAGACAAAAAAGACAAAATTCGTGGCATTTTGATAACCCATGGCCATGAAGATCACATCGGAGCAATCCCTTATATTTGGAACAAGTTATCAGTGCCAATCTATGGCACCAAGTTAACTCTGGGCTTGATCGAAAGTAAGCTCAGCGAATTTCGTTTCAATCAAGACGGGTTACTTCACGTTATCGATCCAGATAAAGATCATTTGAAACTCGGTGTCTTTGATATTGAATGGTTTAGAGTAACTCATTCAATCCCCGACGCCGTTGGTGTTTCAATCAAAACTCCACTAGGACGTGTCATCTATACCGGTGATTTCAAAATTGATCATTCTCCGCTCGACAACAAGTACACAGATCTGACTAAACTTTCAAGGTTTGGACATGAAGGGGTCCTGTTGCTATTGTCTGACAGTACAAATGCGGAACAGCCTGGCTACTCGATGAGCGAAAAATCGCTAGAGGAAAGTTTCGAAAATATATTTGAAAAATCTCAAGGAAGAATTATCATTGCATCCTTTGCTTCACAGATAAATCGAATTCAAATGGTCATTGACTCAGCTCGAGACAATGGGCGTAAATTAGCTTTTTCCGGACGCAGCTTACTCAAAAACGTCGAAATTGCTGTTCGTCTGGGTTATCTAAAGATACCTCAGGGACTAATTGTTCGAATCCAAGACATTAATAAATATCCAGACAAGATAATAACAGTCATGAGCACAGGATCACAAGGAGAGTCAATGTCAGCTTTGTCTCGAATGGCTCGAGGCGAACACAAAAACCTTAAAGTTAAAAAGGGTGATACTGTAATTTTCTCTAGCTCACCTATCCCGGGTAATGAAAGCTCAATTACTTCTGTCATGGACGATCTTTTCCGTGAAGGGGTTGAAGTTGTCTTTGACGCAGAAAAAAGCCGCACTCATGTCTCAGGTCACCCTTGTCAAGAAGAATTAAAACTAATGATTGCTCTGACCAGACCAAAATATTTTGCTCCTTGGCATGGAGAACGACACATGCTCGTTCGTCATGCGAAAATTGCTCATGATTTAAATATCCCCGAAGAAAACATTTTTGTTCTTGATAATGGCGACTCGATCGAAGTTACGAACCACGGTGCTAAAAAAAGCGACTCCAAAGTAACGAACGGGGTTGTTCTCGTTGATGGTTTCGGTATCGGCGATGTCGGTGAAATTGTTTTGCGAGAGCGTAAATCAATGTCAACAGAAGGTATATTTGTCGTTATTTGTACAGTCAGCAAGAACGATGGTCGCCTCTTGACAAGCCCAGATATTATTTCACGTGGCTTTATCTACATGAGAGAAAATGAACAATTGGTCAATAACACACGAAAAGAAGTGAAACGAATCGTCGAAAATTATAAAGGCGATAATAAACAAAACTGGCAGGTCCTTAAGGTTCAACTCCGCGAAGCCATCAGTGAATATCTCTACAATGAAACACAAAGGAAACCACTCCTTATTCCTGTGGTTATAGAAGTGTAAAGCAATTGGCCATTGGCTGTTGGCTTTTGGCCCTTGCCCTCTTCCCCAACCATCAGTTTTCAAAAAGAACGAAAAGTGAATGAACTTTTAGAAAATCACTTGGGCTTTATGCCCCGACTGATAAGGAGTTGTGATTTTTTAAATTTGAATGAGTTTATGAGTGATATTTTGAAAAGCTGTCTGGTTGAGAGTTTTTGTTACTTTTTGCTGCCAAAAAGTGGAAAGAAGAGTTCTTATCAAGAAGAAAGGTACCAGAAGGATAAATAAGATATTATAAAAGGTAAGTGATAATAAACGCTCTACTTTATATCTTTCATCTAAATTGCTATAATATTTCTGTTTAAGATAAAGATTATGTCAAGAAAAAGACGACCAGGACGACCAAAAGGCTCCACAAGTAAAAAAAGGTCTCAAAATGCTGAGAATTTTACTCCAATTAATCCGGACACTCTTCGGGAGATTGTTGCAATTATTCTCTTTGTCGTAGCTTTTATTATACTCGTTAGTTTTGTTGGTTTCGGAGGCTCGTTAGGCAATGCTCTAATTACAAATCTTCGCTTAATCGTAGGTTGGACAACCTACGTTTTACCGATAATTCTTGGCCTTTTGGGATATGCCCTGTTTCGGACTGAAATACCATTTTCAAAGGTTACGACTTACCTAGGCATAACACTTTTTATAACATCTCTTTCTGGTATCTTTCAAATTTTTTTACCTCCGGATAATGCACTTGAGATAGCCAAGGTTGGGAATGGCGGTGGTTATTTAGGTGTTTTCGTTCAAAAGCTAATGCTCATCCTGCTAAATGCTCCGGTTTCTTTCGTTGTTTTAACAGCCTTTGCTATTATCGGCATCTTGCTTGCCACGAACGTTTCGCTACGAGAAATATTCAGACGAAAAGAAAGAGAAGAAAAAGCAACTTTGAAAAATGATATTAAAATACACGAAACAACCCCTCTCAAAAATGCCTTATCTGGCTTACGTAAACAGCCGGTAGCAGACAAGGTTGAGACTCCTACCATGACAGTCGGTGACACTTCTGGTTGGGAATATCCTTCAACAGATCTCCTGGAAGAAATGACTACTCGCGCCGATAGCGGCAACATACGAGAGAATGCCGCTACAATTCAAAAAACGTTGAGTAATTTTTCTATCGAAGTAAATATGACTGATGTCAATGTCGGCCCGACGGTTACCCAATATACCTTGAAGCCTACCGATGGGGTAAAATTAGAAAAGATCACCGGCTTAGACAAAAATTTAGCCTTATCTTTGGCGGCTCATCCGATCCGAATCGAAGCCCCGATTCCTGGCAAAAGTTTGGTCGGGATAGAAGTACCAAACAAAAAACCTCAAATTGTTCGAATGAGGAATATCATTGAATCTGAAACTTTCAAAAATCGCAAATCATCTTTATCGGTCATCCTAGGACTGGATGTAGCTGGGCATCCTCAAATTGCAGACATAACCAAGATGCCGCATCTTTTGATCGCAGGTTCAACAGGTTCTGGCAAATCTGTCTGCATCAACGCCATATTGACTAGCCTTTTATATCAAAATTCACCAAATAAACTAAAAATGATATTGGTAGACCCAAAAAGGGTTGAATTATCGCTTTATAATGATATGCCGCATCTTTTGACCCCGGTCATAGTTGAGGCTGACAAAACTGTCAGTGCTTTAAAATGGGCCGTCGCAGAAATGGAACACCGTTATAGAATCTTACAACAAGCCGGGAAAAGAAACGTAAATGATTATAACGAGACAAAAGGCAAAGAAGCCATGCCATACATCATCGTGGTTGTCGATGAGCTGGCTGATTTAATGGCTGTCTCTGCAAACGAAGTCGAAGCATTAATCTGTCGATTGGCTCAAATGGCTCGTGCCGTCGGTATTCACTTGATTGTAGCGACTCAAAGACCATCAGTTGATGTCATCACCGGACTGATCAAAGCGAACATTACTACCAGGATAGCTTTCGCTGTTGCTTCAAATGCAGACTCTCGCACCATACTGGATCAAGGAGGTGCAGAAAAACTTTTAGGCAATGGGGATATGCTCTTTGTTTCAGCTGAAATTTCCAAGCCACGACGTATCCAGGGAGCTTTTGTTTCCGAAAAAGAAGTTCGCTCTATTACTGACTTCATCAAGGCTCAAGATAAACCCGAGTACAATGAAGAAATTTTGCTTCAAAATGCTAGAGCGGGAACAGGCAGTGATGGGTATGGTGCAGTTGACGATGAGCTGTTTATTGACGCCGCTGATTGCGTCATCAGGGCCGGCAAAGCTTCTGCATCATTATTGCAGAGGCGCCTTCGTATCGGCTATGCTCGAGCTGCTCGCCTACTCGATCTCTTGGAAGAACGAGGCGTTGTCGGTCCAGCTGACGGAGCTCGACCTCGCGATGTTTTGGTCGAAGACGTGAATGACGTGATAACCGAAACAGAATTTGAAGAAGAGTAACAAATGAACCCAGTTAATTTCAGCCGCAAAACCCTCCCCCAAAAAGAAGGGCTAGGGGAAAAACTAGCAAAAAAAAGAGTCGCTCTTGGCTATTCTATTCGTGATGCCGAAAAGGCAACCAGAATTCGAGCAGATTATATAGAAGACATCGAATCGGGAAAATACGACAGATTGCCACCCGACGTATTCGTTAAAGGGTTTATTAAATCTTATGCCGAATTCTTAAAATTAGATCCCAAAAAAGTTATGCAGCTTTATCAAAGAGAACGTGGCCTGATCGAAAACGTAAAAAAGGCCTCCGCAGAAAAACCAACATCCAAAAGGATAAAGAAACCCAGAATCGTTATCACACCAAAAACAGTTATTATCTCACTCATAATTTTTGCTGCTTTGACTATTGTCGCATACATTGGTTGGCAAGTCCGGATCTTGACTGCTCCTCCAAAATTAACTGTGAGCTCTCCTGTCAATAATACCTCTGTCAAGACTGATTCAATCGCTATTGAGGGAGTAACTGATCCTGGAGCTACTTTATACATCAACGATGTTGAAGTAGGCGTCAATCAAGACGGAGACTTCAAAGAAAAAATTAGTCTTCAAAATGGTGTTAACCAAATCAAGGTCCGCGCCCAGAACAAACTTGGGCGATACAATGAACTCTCCAGAGTCATAGTCGCCGAGGTCAAAAACACCTTACCGACTAATACCGCTCCCGCTGGCATAGAACTCAAACTAGATGTTGGACCGAAATCGGCTTCGCTACAAATAGAAATAGATGGTAAAAAAGTTACCGATAAAGCAATAATTATTTTACCTGGAGTTAGTCAGACATATAAAGCTGCCGAGAAAATTACTGTTTCAACTAACAATGGCGGTTCTGTCAGGGCAGTTGTAAATGGACAGGACATTGGAGCCTTGGGCAAAGACAATGAAACCGTAAAACGAGAATTTGTAAAAGGGATGCAAATTAAATAAGTCATTAGCTGTTAGCTTTTGACCTACCACAAAATGCAAAGCGAATAACATCTAACGATTCAACTGAAAGGAGTAATATGGCACAAGATTATTCATTCGACATTACCTGCAATTTTAATAAGCAGGAATTTCAAAATGCCATAGACCAGACTCGACGAGAAATAAGCACTCGTTTTGATTTCAAAGGAGTTTTTACTGAAATTGAGATTTTTAGCAATGAAAAATTAATATTACAAACTGAGAGCGAACACAAATTAAATGCCCTGATTGATATTATCGAGTCGAAATTAGTGAAACGAAATTTGCCGTTGAGTATTTTAGATAAAACGAAAAGCCCTGAAGCCTCAAGTGGAGGATCAGTTCGAAAAGAGATTAAGCTGGTGAATAGCCTCGACTCTGAACAAACAAAGGAAATTGCTAAGGTTATAAGACAAGAATTTCCTAAAGCAAAACCAATTATACAAGGTGACTCCATAAGAGTCACTTCCCGATCAAAGGATGAGCTCCAAACTATTATGCACCAAATTAAGGAAAAGAAATCTGACTTACCGCTAGATTTTATAAACTTTAGATAATGAAACCATATGACATTGCGATTATCGGAGCTGGTCCAGCTGGTATCATGGCCAGTTTGTTTGCCGCCAAAAATGGCGCAAAAGTGGTTTTGATTGAAAAAAATGATATTATCGGACGAAAAATTTTGGCTACCGGAAATGGACGTTGCAATCTTACAAACAAATTTGTCAACGTTACAAGCTATCATGGGGATAATCCTAGCTTTGTAGAGCCTGTTTTTAGCCAATTTGGCTCTGGGCAAACTGTTGCATTTTTTGAATCACTGGGCGTTGTCCTAAAGGAAGAAGATCGAGGACGCATATTTCCCCGCACCAATCAAGCCTCCACCATTGTCCAAGCTTTGGAACATGAACTAAGCGAAAATAAGGTGAGAGTTATGGTAAAGAGCATTGTCAAGAATATTGAAAGAGACAAGCTTTGGCAAATTGACATTGAGGACAACAATCAATTACTTGCCAAAAGCTTAATATTAACGACTGGTGGTAAAGCTGCTTTTCAATTTGGTTCTTCTGGCGATGGTCTGTTTTGGGCAAAGAAACTTGGCCATACTATCGAACCTCTTTACGCCGCTCTCGTCCCAATCGAAACAGCTGAGAGTTGGCCAGCCACGATTCAGGGGTTAAAAGTCGAGGCAAGGATAAAGGCTTTTTACAAAAATAATCTACTGGCAGAAAAAACCGGTGATCTTCTTTTTACACACTATGGTCTTTCTGGCCCTGCTGTCATGAGTCTATCAGGAGATTTCGCTGACAAGGCAGACGACAAACAAAACAATGTACGCTTAGAGATCGATTTCTTCCCTGAAACTGGCACAAGAGAGTTACATGAGAAGATAAATTCAATTTTTCAATCAAATGGTGCCAAGACAGCACTAAACAATTTACGCGGCATGATCGCCCAAAATTTGCTTGAATTAATTTTAAATAACATGTCTTTAAATAAAGACAAAAAATCTGCTGAGTTTTCTAACGCAGAAATTGGAAATATTATTAAGGCGTTTAAATCTACTGTGCTTCATCTAAAAAAACTTAGACCACTCAAAGAAGCTCAAGTGACAAGAGGCGGAATTTGTCTAAAAGAAATCGAGAATAATACCTTGGAATCAAAAAAAATCCAGAATCTATTTTTTGCTGGCGAAATAATAGACATAGATGGTGATTCTGGTGGGTTCAATCTACAATGGGCTTGGTCAAGTGGTTATGTGGCTGGTTCGCATGCCTCAAATCAAAGATAAATAATTACCAATTGATCCGCTTTTCGACCAAATATTTCTAGTTGGCGTCCATTCCTTGGGCAATAGTCATATGCTATAATCAATAAGATATGAAAGATAAACAGAGCAAGAAAAAACAAAAAGATATTTATATATCATCAACTGTCGAAGATATCTTTGATTATGTTGAAAAAAACTTCTCTAAAGCCGATATTCATATACACTCTGATTTTTCTG
>JAQUMB010000010.1 GCA_028718325.1 Patescibacteria group bacterium | reverse complement strand
TCTTGATTTACTTGCGCTTGGCTCTCTGTGTTGATTTGGCTTGCGGCCTGAGGTGAAGATTTAGCATTATCTAACGCATCAGACTTATGTTTATCATCACCATTACAAATTTTAATTGTGGCAACCTCTAATCCTAATTGTGGCAAAGAAGAGTAACGATATGTTTGACCGTTCTCCATAATAATATCAATAATTCTAACAATTTCGTCGATTGCTACTCCATTAATAATATCAGAAGCAACCTTTGAGGAATTAATGGAGAATTCGACCTCACTTACCCCGGATATTGATGCCAACATCAATTTTCGGAGGTAATCTATGAGACTCTTTTGGAACTGTCCCACATCCTGGCCTTGTTCAACTACCCTTCTTATAACCTCAAGCCCATTTTCAGACTTTTTTCCCTTGATGGCATAGAGATAGTCCTCAATGTTTGTTGCATCAGAAATACCAACGACATCTCCTACCTCATTTTCGGTAATCTCTTTCTCACCGACGGAAGAAACTTGGTCGAGAAGTGAAATAGCATCCCTAAATCCGCCTTCACTTGTTTTAGCTATAAATTTTATCGCCTGTTCAGTAATCTTGATTTTTTCCTGCTTTGCTATATGAGTTAGTCTTTTTTCTAGATCAAGGTTTGAGATTCTTTTAAAGTCAAATCGCTGACATCTAGAAATAATTGTTGGTGGAATTTTATTAACTTCAGTGGTAGCTAATATAAAGACCGCGTGTTCTGGAGGTTCCTCTAATGTTTTTAGTAGCGCATTAAATGAGGATTTCGATAACATATGTGCTTCATCAATAATGTATACTTTGTATTTCAGGCTTGTTGGAGCAAAATGAGTTCTTTCAATGATAACCTCCCTGATGTTATCAACCTGGGTGTGTGATGCAGCATCAATTTCTATGATGTCCATGGACTTATTTTCATTGATTGCCAAACAATTTGGACAAGAGTTATCTGGATTTCCGTTTATGTTTTTATTACAATTTATAGCCTTGGCTAAAACTCGCGCCGCGGAAGTCTTGCCTGTCCCACGAGGACCACAAAACAAATACGCATGAGAAAACATTTTTGTTTTTACTGCATTTGTTAAAACCTTTATGATGTGATCCTGTCCGTAGATCTCATCAAAGTTATTTGGCCTATACGACCGATAGAGAGCGAGTTGCCCCATTTAGCCTCCTTTAGAAACCCACAATACACATTATAATATTTTTAGCTCTTGGTTTTAAGGCTAAAATGGCTTGTTTCTGGTTATAATATGACGTTTTTGGTGGATAAGGCAGTGGAAAATATTATATTTCGAGTTCTTTGATCTCTTGATTGTCTTGGGTTTGAGCCTCTGCAGATTCGGGAATAACTTGTCCCTCATTCGAAGAGTCTGTTGTCTGTTCATCGGAAATGGTATGCATGTCATGGATTGTGTTAGAGCTTACTGGCTCTACTTCCTCAGGCTTGAGCTTTTCCAATAAGTTTTGGTCAGAGCTGGAAAGTTCTTCTTTTCCCTTTGTGTCAGTTTTTTCGTTTTGAGTCGTTTGCCCGTCAGGCTTTTTTTCAGCCTTTCCAGGCGCAAAGAAGCTGTCAGAGTTTTGAGCTGGCTCTGTATCATCTTTTTTTATTATATTTTCTACCGCAGCCCACGTAGAATCATGCTCTTTTGGAATAATAATAGTAGCTTGATCTCCAGGCTCGCCCTTATAATAGGTAATACTAGCTTGGAGAACTTTATAGTTTTTACCTTCCGCATTAACGGTGTATGTTCCGTCACTTTGACTTAGTATGCCAATAATCTTCTTTCTCTCTGTTGGGGCGATCTGTTTAAACATAAAACTGCCGTCGTCCCCAATAGTTAACTTTAACGTATCCCCCTCAACTAGTTTTGACTTTGATGCATAATTTGCCGGAACTTGGTATTCTTTATCATCTGCTCCTACCATCACTTGCCCGTTAAAGACACCCTCTACAATTTTCCCTTCCTCAAGTACCGAAAGATCCTTGGCCTTCCCTTTTAAGTCAATTGCAACATTATCACCTAATTCCATTATCTCTCTCATCAGGCTTCTCGCTGTATGTAAATCGGCTTCTGCCGCATCTAAAAGTTTCTGTACTCTCTTTAATCTGTCATCCATACTACTCCTTTTTGTTTTGATTTATACAATTATTTTATCACACGGGCTGTCATTATAAACTATTTTAGAAAATCATGCAAAAAATCCTTTTTATAATCAGTAAAGCGGTCTTCCCTGATTGATTCCCGTATCTCGTCCATTAACCTCATTATAAAGTGTAAATTATGTAAAGTTGTCAGTCTGATGCCTAATATTTCCCTTCCTCTTAATAAGTGTGCAACATAGGCTCTAGAAAAGTTTTGACACGCATAGCAACAACATTTTTTCTCAATAGGCTGAAAATCGGCTGAGAAAGCAGCATTATTCAAATTTAACTTCCCTTTTCTCGTCCAAACCGTGCCATTTCGTGCAATCCGTGTTGCCAAAACGCAATCAAACATGTCTATTCCACGTTCAACTCCTGCTAGTAGATCCTCTGGTGAGCCAACTCCCATTAAATATCTTGGCTTGTCTTTTGGTAAAAGAGGCTCAATACTTTCCAATATATGATGCATTTCATCTTTGCTTTCACCCACCGATAAGCCTCCAATAGCAATTCCGTCAAAATCTTGTTCACTAATAAATCTTGCAGATTGTATTCTAAGATCATCATAAATAACCCCTTGTATAATACCAAAAATTGCTTGGTAGAGACCCTGGTCTGATTTACGTTCGTTCTTTTTATGTTCAGTAAGACATTTTATTGCCCAATTGTGTGTCCTCTCCATAGCATCTCGAGCATAATTATAATCTGAATCATGCGGGGCGCATTCATCAAGACACATTATAATATCGGCTCCTATTTTTTCCTGCATCCTGATAACATTTTCTGGTGTAAACCGATGCGTCGAGCCATCGAGATGAGAACGAAATTCGACTCCCTTTTCGTTAATTTTCACCAAACTTCTGTCGTTTTTATTGCCTCTTCCTAATGAAAAAACCTGAAAACCGCCGGAATCGGTTAAAATAGGCCTCTCCCAACTAATAAAACGGTGAATTCCACCAGCCTTTGCAATAATATCAACCCCTGGCCTCAAATATAGATGGTAATTGTTAGCTAAGATGATTTGTGCACCTAGTTCTGCAACCTCATCAGGAGACGCTGTTTTTACAGATCCGAGAGTACCAACTGGCATAAATACTGGTGTTTCTATCTTTCCGTGGGGTGTTGAGATAAGACCAAGCCTTGCTTCATGATCATTTTTTACTAATTTAAAACTAAAATTTTTCATTGAATGCTTATTATAAGACGAAATAGCTTCAATTAACAGATAATCTTCTTGTTGAATATATCAGAGTAACTAAGAGGCCAATCAAGGCGAATTTTTGAAGAAAACCATCATAGGGTTTATCAAGAAAAACTGAAATAGCGTATGAGATAATCGGAATTTGTAAAATCGACCAGAAAAAATAGTATTTTACCTTTGAGAGTTTATTCTTAATTTCTCTTAAGAAAATCATTGATAAAATCCATAATGAGGCGACAAAGGTAGCGGATCCAATCACATGTAACGAATGCATAGTATCATCAGGAGAAACCGCAACAATAAACCCTAAGCCACAGATTGCAGAGATAACAGCTTTATTTGTATTACTCTTCAATTCTTCCTTTTGTAAAAAATATAAGGCAATTAGTAACATCATTGTGCCGGATAAGATCATGTCAATATCGTAAAATATAAGAGCTTTTGTATTTGACAATCCTTCTAGGGTTTTGGTCATACCGAGATAGCTAAAAGGATAATCCAAGAGGTCGAATTCCCCATTATAGCTGAGATTTGCAAGAGTCAAACCGATGATGTTTAGTGCAAGTAAAGCCATAAATAAAGCAAATAAGCCATAATCTAGAATACGATACAGCAACTTCTCTTTCATATAATAAAATATATCACTAATCCAAAAAAGAGGCGAATAGACCACCTCTTTTTTGACATTTCTGCTAATTATTGAAGTTCAACGGTTGCGCCAGCTGCAGTTAATTTTTCCTTAGCCGTCTCTGCTTCCTCTTTCTTCATGTTTTCTTTAACGGTTGCTGGAGCTGCTTCCACAAGATCCTTTGCTTCCTTGAGGCCTAGATCTGGGAGAACCTCCCTGACAGCTTTGATTACTCCGATTTTATTGCTACCAGCTGACGTCAGAACTACATTATATGCGCTTTTTTCCTCTTCTACTGGAGCACCAGCAGCTGGAACGCCGGTGGCCGCTATTGCTACAGGAGCAACAGCGCTGACACCAAACCTTTCTTCAAGTGCTTTTACTAGCTCAGATAGCTCGATTACACTTAGACTTTCTATATCTTTAATCAAGTCTTTGAATTTGCCAGAAGGTTCTGGCTTCTCTTCTTTGACCGGTTCTGCCGGCTTTTCTTCGGCTTTTACTTCCTCAACTACATCCTTAGCCTCAGCTACAGCTTCTTCAGCCGTTTCAACGGCTTCTGTTGCTTCCTCGACTGCTTCAACTGCTTCCTCTACAGTCTCAGCTACTACTACTTCTTCTTTTTTTTCTTCGTCAGACATATGTCTCCTTTCAAAATTGTATTTTATAAATTAATTACTCTTTTGCTCTTTATATGCATTCAAAACATTTACTAATCCGCGTAAATTGCCCACCATCACATTGACCAGACCATTCATTGGAGCAGCTATAGAGCCAACCAGCTTAGCATATAGCTCATCCTTGCCAGGCAATTTTGCTAACGATTTGATAGCGATAGCATTTATTTCATTTCCATCAAGCAATCCGCCAACAATTTCTAGATTTTCGTTTTTTTTACTGAATTCATAGGTAACTTTTGCTGGTGCAACTTCGTCATCATAGCTAAAAGCTGCGGCAATCGGGTGGCCTTCAAAGTTATCTAAATTTACTATTAAATTCGCTTCCTCCAATGCCTTTTTAAATAAGGTGTTTTTTATTACCTTGTAATCAACACCTTTTTCCCTCAGCTGTTTTCTTATCTCATCTGTATCCTCAACAGTCAAACCTCGATAATCAGTCAAAACAACTGATTTTGACCTTTTTAGTTTGTCTGTTATCTCACTGATTAATTCAACTTTTTTTTCTCTTGATATTGCCACTCAAGCTCCTTTCGGTAATAAACAATTATCCAGCTCTCTATTAAAACAAAAAGTCTTCGGTTTCCCGAAGACAAACAAAGCATTTCGCTTTTCCTCGGTAGCTATTTATGGCTTTCGCCCGCTACTGTCTTCGGAATTATTATTCTTTTAGCCTAAGTATAATATCAAAAAGGCGTTAGAAGGTCAATGATAAAAATAGAGAAGGCCGGGATTAGCCGGCCATAATGTAGTTTGACTAGATGTCCTGTGGATATGGATTGCCACAGGTCATCTTGCCTTCAGGACAAACGCCTGAGACACAACCAGGGCCAGTGCCTCTAAAGAGATTGGGCGCAAGCTCAATGGCAATGTTTCTCATCCACCAGGCAAGTGCTTTGATCTCCCATTGAGCACGATTACAACAGCGCACTTGGAAGAAATGACGGAGTTCACGAGCGTTCATGGTAATGACAATCTTCGTCTCAGCCGCGTTTGGCAGAAGGAACCTGGCATCTTCTTGAGCCTGTTCCTTTGTTTTGCCTTTTGCTATAAGCACTTTAACTAAGCTTTGGTACGACTGGTTGGCGTTTTCTACTCCTTCCCAGAAGATTTGATCAGCTTCTGTGTCCTCCGAGATAGAGGGCGGTTCAACAAATGAACCTTCGCTGAACAGTACATATCGCTGTGACTGTTGATTATATGAAGCGACCCGATGACGAACTAATTGATGACTGCAAGCTCTGGAGATCCCGTCGACAGCAAAAGAAAATGATGCGTGCTCTAAGGCCGAATGGTGGCCTGAACGCACAAGGATACGTACCAGCTTTACCACATCTTCATCACTCATGCCACTTTGTAGCTCAGATGCAGAGACCGGGGCGTAGCAGAGCCTGCCAGCCACAGCGACCGCACGATCTGGGTCCGGTGTGTTCTGTAACAGATAGACCGAGAGTTCTGCTTTTTTCATTAGTTCCTCCAATCAGAATTCTGAAAACCTTCGATTCATATCTTCCCTTATCGCACGGGAGCACTCATCTACTGGTAAATTCCCATCAATGACTACAAAACGTTCTGGTTCTTCACGAGCAAGTTGTAGAAAACCCTGCCTTACTTTCTCCTGGAATGCTAGTCCCTCCTGCTCCATTCGGTCGAGATCATCCTTCATACGAAGTGCCGCCAATGGTGTTTCAAGATCCATGAGATAAGTCACGTCTGGTGTAATTCCAGATGTAGAAAATCTGTTTAACCACTTTATTTCTTCGACCGGTATACCTCTGGCAAATCCTTGATAGGCAACACTGCTATCAATGCTTCGGTCTGATATGATGATGTCATACTCTCCAAAGGCATTTTTGATTACCGTGTGGTAATTTTCAGCCCTTGCAGCCATGAACAAGAGAAGCTCAGTCTTAGCCACCATATTTGCCTCGTGTAATAGAACAGTGCGTATTGCCTCCCCAGCGGGTGTTCCTCCAGGCTCTCTGATTGGTAAAACCTTAAAGCCGCTTGTTTTGAGGTATCTCACAGCTTCTGTAAATTGAGTTGTTTTACCAGAACCGTCAGGACCTTCAAAGGTTATAAGAACAGTCGCTCTTGTTGGCATATCGCCCCCAATATCTTTCAAGGTACAAAATTAAAAGGGAATATAAATTCTATTCCCTCACTTTTTTCTGTTGCTTATATTAACATTATTTAGGTTCTACTACCAGCTTAGTTTTGTGAGCAATTATTCAAAAAATTCTATATTTAAATCAGGCCGAGGCAAAAATGTAACCTTGATACTTAATTCTTTAAAAAGATCCTTAAATGAGTTATCACTATATTCTTCAAAAACTACAACTTCTTTAACCCCAGCATTGGCCATCATTTTGGCGCAAATATTACATGGGGTATGAGTACAGTACATGATAGAGTCGTTTAGTACAACCCCTTTACTCGAACCTTGAATAATCGCATTTTGTTCAGCGTGTATTGCCCGACAAACTTCATGTTTTTCGCCACTTTTTATACCTAATTCATCTCTCAAACAACCAAGCTCCAGGCAGTCTTTTGCTCCTTTTGCCGCTCCATTATAGCCGGTTGATAAAACAATCTTGTCTTTTACCAGAACAGCTCCGACACTGTGACGGCGACAAGTAGATCGTTCTGATGCAATCAAGGCCATTTTCAAAAAATAGCTATCAATATCCGGTCTACTCTTTTTTCGTCTTGTGCTTTTGGTCAATTTAGTAATCATTTACTCTCCTATCTCGTAAAATAATATTTATATACGTCAGAGGCAACTGGTACAGCATAGACGTCACCACCCCCAGCACCCTCTAGAAGTATTGTTAACTCAATCGTGGGGTTACTTGATGGTGCAAAAGAAGTAAACCAAGCATGTTGTTTAGAATTGTTTGGGCCAAACTGAGCCGTACCCGTTTTACCAGATATTTCTACTGGTAAATTCTTTAATGAGGCTGCGCTTCCTGAAGTAACTGTTTGCCTCATTGCTCTTTTGATAATATCATCAGTTTTAGCCGAGATAACACCACTTTTTATAATCTTTGGATCAAGCTTAGTTTTTAACTGACCATTTTCATCTAAAATACTACTAACGAGATGGGGCTCAAGGTATGTTCCACCGTTTGCAATAATCGAAGTAGCATTTGCAATTTGAAGCGGTGTCACCAAAACATCCCCTTGGCCAATTGCCATATTATAAGTATCACCTAGGTACCACGACTCTGCCTTTACTCTTTCCTTCCACTCTGGGTCAGGTATAGAGCCTTTTGATTCTCCTAGAATATCAAGTCCGACATAGTTTCCAAAGCCAAATTTCTCCAGGTAACTTTTCATTTTTTCTGGTCCCAAACCTCTGATATTTTGGTAACCACCACCAATCGCATAAAAAAAGGTGTTGACCGACTCTGCAATTGCCTTTAACACATTCGTAACTCCATGTCCACCAGCCTTCCAGTCTGGGAAAGTAAATTCTCCAATTCTAATTCCTCCAGTTGAATTTACTGTTGATGATTCAGTAATAGTTCCCTCTTCTAACGCTCCTGCTGCAATAAACGGTTTGATTGACGATCCAGATGGGTATTCACCGGCAACTGGCCTAAAGACCAATGGTTTATTTTCATCATTCAAAAGCTTACTATAGTCTGCGTCACTTATCCCTTTTGCAAAAAGATTATTGTCATAAGTTGGTAATGAAACCATCGCCAATATTTCACCAGTCTGTGGATTCATGGCAACGGCTGATGCTTTGCTAACCTTAGCCAGCTTCATTTGTTTTTGGAGGCTCTCCGTAATCTTTTGTTGCAAACCAAAGTCAATTGATAATTTTAGATTATCGCCTGGGATCGGTTCTGTTGACCCAAGTATTTTTTCATTCCTTCCTTCCGAATCCACTTCAACTTGTTCTTTCCCCGTGACACCCCTGAGATATCTTTCATATGTTTTTTCAACCCCTGATTTGCCAATATAATCGTTTAGTAGATAGTCCTGATTCTTTTTCAGCTCTTCTTCAGAGATACGTCCAACATAACCCAAAGAGTGAGACAAGAGTCCATCATCTAGATACTCTCTAATCGGATTTACTTCAACCCGAACCCCATTCAAATCTTTGATTTGCGATTCAACCAGAATAGCATTATCCTTAGAAATATTTTTTGAAATTAATATAGCTTGAGTTGAATTAACCCCCTTCTCTGCAATCTTTTTTTTGACCTCATCTATCGATACACTGGCCAGGGCAGCTGTTTTCTGCAAAACAGTTTCTCTCTGTTCTTTACTATAAGGAAGGTTGCTCGGTGTAATAGTTAAGTCGTAATTAGGTACATTTTTTACCAACGGTAAACCCTTTGCATCATAGATAATTCCTCTAGGAGCTCTGATTATCTTCTCACGGACTCTATTTCCTTCTGCTAATTTTAGGTTTTGGCTGCCGTTGACCACCTGGAGCGAGAAAAGTCGACCTCCGATAAGAAGAAAAATCAAGATCCCTAACCCAATTACGATCAAGAATGGTGATGCTTTTCGAACATCTTCAATATTTGGAGCTTCGGCATCAGCTGGTAATACATGATAAATCCATTTCTCGGAACTCACAGTTTTACTGGTCGCTATTTGCCACTTTTTTTTATTATTCTCTAGCCCTGTTATGATCTTGAAAATATTCTTTTTGCTCTTTTTTGCCATAATTATTTCTCAGTCTTCTCTTCAATCCAATTAAAATATGGTTCTAGTAATCGATACATGATCAAGCCAAAGATAACTGTTCCGATCGTTCCCAAAAGCACACTGAGCAGATAATTTTGCCAGCCGTAAAAATTATTGTCAAAAAGTATTGGTATTTGAAATAAATATACAACCAATGTCGATACAATCAATAAAATCAAAAATGAGTTAGCTGATTTATAACTAGTTTTTCGATAGAAAAAAAGTCTGCCGATTAATACAGTTAAAACGAAGGTCAGGGTAAATTGTCCCATAAAACCACTACTAGCAAAATCAAAGATTATGCCAGCGATTAGAGCTAATGCAATATGAAAATAGTTCCGACTCTTGACTGATAGGGCAACAAGATATGCCAAAACCATAAAAATATTAATATTAAAAACCGTAAAATATGGTAAAAATGATAGTTCGAGAAACGAGAACAATAATACTATTAACAAGCTGACAAAATATATCATTTCTAGCCCCGAATAACCATAACGCGTTCTAATTTGTTGAGATCGATCATGGGATGAACTTCAATGGCTTGGAAGATAGAGCCAGAAACTTGTTGAACATTTTCTACTTTTCCCATTAGTAATCCTTTTGGAAAATCTCCTCCAAGGCCACTAGTTGAAATCAAATCTCCAGTAGCTATCTTATCGCTTTGTGGAACTTGGTCTAAAGTTAGACCATTGCCAATCTTTCCCTTAACAATTCCTGTAATATTTTTGTCAACAACCATCGCCGGAGTCGCGCTTTCCGTATCGGTAATTAAGATAATTTTTGATGTATGGTCAGTTACGCTTTTTACTTTTCCAACTAAAAATCCTTGGGAGACAACAACATTCCCAATTTTTACCCCATCCTTCGAACCTACATCAACAGTAACTGTCTCTCTAACATTATTAGGATCAAAAAATACTACCCTTGCACCCAAGAGATCAAAATCATGAGTTTTTTTAAAATTAAGATCGTTCTTCAAGGATTCGTTTTCCTTTTGATCTGCGCTCAGACGAGATATTTCAATCAACGCTTTATTGAGCCGCTCAGTCAGGTCTTTGTTCTCACTTTGTAGTCCACCTACTTTAGAAATATTTCCAAAAAATGAGGTAACACCCGAGCCGACATTCGAAAAAACAATACCAACAGGAGAAATATACGAAACAGCCGTTGTTGTTAAACCTAATTTCATAAATCTATCAATTCCAAAAATACCAAGAACTAATACACACAATAAGAAAAAGGTTGTAATTGTCTTTCTCTTCATAAATAACTCCTATCGACCAATTCGTGGCGATTTTTCATACTGAGTTGTGACGAGAACTTCTTTCAGTACGTCGATATCCTCTAGGACAAGACCAGCACCGCGAACTACACTTGTCAAAGGATCGTCAGCTATATGGACTGGCATTTTTGTATTAACACTGATTAACTTATCAAGACCACGAAGCAAAGCGCCTCCGCCCGCTAAAACAACACCCTTGTCCATAATATCAGCAATTAACTCTGGTGGTGTCTCCTCGATAGTCATTTTGACTGCCTCAACAATGTCCATAACTGATTTTGACAGGGCCTGCCTGATTTGATCGCTATCAACCGTAATCGCCTTTGGTAGACCAGTGACCAGATCTCTCCCCCTCATTATAGCTTCTAGTCGTTCTTTCATCGGATATGCTGAACCAATATTGATCTTAATGTCCTCAGATGTTCTCTCACCTAAAAGCAAGTTATACTCATCTTTAGCGAACTGAATAATATCCTCATTTAGCTCATCTCCGGCAATTCTGAGAGATCGGGATGCAACAATACCACCAAGAGAGATAACAGCTACCTCAGTTGTTCCTCCTCCAATATCAACGATTAGAGACCCTGCCGCATCCTGAACTGGCAATCTAGCCCCTATGGCTGCAGCCATAGGCTCTTCGATCAGGAAGGCTAATCTTGCCCCAGCGTTCATCGTGGCATCCTCAACAGCTCTTTTTTCTACTTCTGTTACTCCTGAGGGAATGCCGACAACAACCCTAGGCCTGGGCAACAAGGAAAATTTCTCCTTGTGTACTTTCTCAATAAAGTACTTTAACATTTGTTCAGTAACTTCAAAATCACTAACGACTCCATCGACTAATGGCCTTCTGGCAACAATGTTGCTTGGCGTTTTCCCAACCATTTTTTTGGCTTCTTCTCCGATTGCCAAAATTTGTTTAGTCTTTATATTTAAAGCAACAACAGAAGGTTCATTTATGACAATGCCTCGTCCCTTGACGTAAACCAAGGTATTTGCAGTTCCTAAATCAATCCCAATGTCATGGGAAAAATAGCCGAAAATTTTATTTAGCATTATCTTCCTAAAACTTTATTAACTTCTTTTATCAAAAGGCTCTCATCAACCAAATCGACTTTTGATGTTTGTCGCAGTTTTATTTCAATTTTATTTTTCTCATAAGTTTTATCACTGACCACCAGCCTTATCGGACAACCCAAAAGGTCAGCATCTGCAAATTTTGTGCCGGCTGATTCTTCACGATCGTCCCAAATAACCTCAAATCCTGCTTTGTTTAAGTCTTCATATAATTTATTAGATTTTTCCATTACCTCATGACTATTCCCGAGACTGACTAGATGTATCTGATATGGAGCGATGTCCTTAGGCCAAATGATCCCTCTTTCATCGTGTGAGACCTCGACGATTGCACCGAGAAGTCGTCCTAAACCGATGCCATAACAACCCATTGTCACAAATTTTTCTTTACCTGCTTTGTCGAGATATTTTAGATCAAAAGGCTCAGAAAACTTTGTTTTTAGTTTGAAAATATTGCCTACCTCTATGGCTTTTTTCTCAATAAGTTCTTTATTCCCACACTCGGGGCAAACTTTCTGTTCCCCAATAATCTCTTTATTCACCGCTACCTTACATTTACTGCAAAAATAAATAGTATCTTCCCCTGATGCCGACTCTGTTTGAAACTCATGTGAATATTTTGAGAAGCTACCACCAGTTGCAAAAGTTTTATATGTTTTGTCACCTATCTCCAGTTTTTTAAAAATATTTTGATAACTTTTGGCCATTCTCTCATAATACAAATCCAAATCTTTTTCATCTTCATGAAACGAATATAAATCTTTCATGAGAAATTCTCGCCCTCTGAGCAGACCAGCTTTTGCCCTTTTTTCGTCACGAAACTTATTTTGAATCTGAAAAACATATTTTGGCAAATCCTTATATGAAAAAATAAATTTTTTGGCAAGAGGCACAACTACTTCTTCATGAGTCGGCCCTAATACCAATTCTGTTTTTGTATAATAACTAGTAAAACGATACAGGTCATCAACCGTTTCCCAACGACCCGATTTAAGCCAATTCTCTTTTGGTTGCAAAACCGGCATTAGAACTTCCTGTCCACCGACTTTAATCATCTCTTGACGAATTATACTTTCTATTTTGTCCAAAACTATCAAGCCCAAAGGCAAATAGGTATAAACCCCCGAGGCAAGTTGATCAATATAGTTTCCCCGAATCAATAAATCAGCGTTTATACTATCCGCTTCTTTTACTTTTTCTTTTCTTGTCTTTATTAAGCTGTTTGAAAATTTCATTTTACCTTCCAAACAATTTTAATATATAATTACCAACTTCAAAAGTGAAAAAGTCTCTAAAGGTAACTACAACCATGAGAGTAATCAGAGCGCCAAAGCCAATTAGATTAATAACATTTTTTACTTTTAGAGAAAGTTTTTTCCTAGTGATGACTTCAGCCAAGATAAAAGCAATATATCCGCCGTCCAGGGCCGGAATCGGCAATATGTTAAAGAGTGCGACACTAATACTCAAGATAGCTATAAATTGTAAAATCGCCGTTATTCCAAGATGAGAGAAGTAATCCGTTACCACTACTAAGCCAATTGGACCAGCGATATTCTCAGATAATTTAAATTGGGTAAAAAGTTTGCCAAAAAGATCCAAAATACCGATAAAGGTATATTTAGCAATATTCCAAGTGGAGATTATCGCATCCTTAAGGGCAATAATCGGTCCTGCCTGCAACTTTCCGTCAGTTTCTAAGATGATGCCAATACGATTAACTTCGTAGTCCTTGCCGCTTCGATCCTTTAACTTGGATTTATAGGTGGTAAGAGTTTTTTCACTTATTTTGCCGTCTCTTTGAATTTCCAATAATACGCTTGCACCTGTTTGGTTAATCTTCGACTGTACAACTTGGATCACTTCACCGCTGAAATAGACCCGTTTGCCATCGATTTTGATTATTTTGTCGCCTTTTTTTAAGCCTTCTTTGGCTGCTGGAGTATTCTTTTCAACATCGTCAACGGTCACAACAACTGTGCTTTTTACTCCGCCCGTACCATCAATGCCAGGATAGATCTTTTGGCTAAATTGACCAAGTTCAATCGGTTTAAAGCCAGTCATAAAAAGACCCCACAAAATAACTATCGCTAAAATAATATTCATTACTACGCCCGCAGAAAAAATCAGAAGTAAACCACCTGGTTTCAGGTCAAGGAGGCTTCGTTTACTATTCTTTGCCCGCTCATTCTTCTCATCCTTAGCTGGTTTTTGTTCAAAAATTATTGTATCAACTTCTTCGGTATCTTCATCCTCTCCTTCAAGTTTTACATAACCACCAAAAGGGATTAGATTAATGGCATATTCTGTTTCGCCAACTTTCTTAGACCACAATCTAGGGGGAAAACCAAAAGCAAACTTTTTTACCCCAACCTTCATTATTTTTGCGGCCGTAAAATGACCAAGTTCATGCACAAAAACTATTAAGCCAAAAACAATTATGAAGGTTATTAATGTGGTCATATTAGGTAGTTATATCCTCAGTTAGAGTTAAAGTTCGTATTTGCTGTCTACTAAATCTCCATCAATTCTTTTTCTTTTTTATCTGAAAGTTCTTCGACCTGTTTATTGTACGTATCGATTTCGGTTTGAATAACATGTTCTCCCCTATACATTTCGTCTTCACCTATTTCCCCATCATTCTTGGCCTTTTTGACTGCACTCCAGGCTTCAGACCTTGAATTTCGAATCGAGACTCTCGCCTCTTCTGTCTTTTCCCGAGCAAGTTTAATAAAATCTTTTCTCCTCTCCTCAGTTAGCTCAGGAATTGTTACCCGAACAGCATCTCCGGTATTCACGGGACTAAATCCTAGGTTTGAGTTGCGAATTGCGTTCTCGATTTGACCTGTAATGGTCTTATCCCACGGTTGAATCAAGATTTGTCTTGGCTCCGGAATCATGATATTTGCAACCTGCTTAATCGCCTGCTTTGTACCATAAGCTTCAACCATAATAGAATCAACCATGTTGGCAGACGCTCTTCCTGTATGAATATTGGCAAGTTCGGATTCGAAAAATTCAATCGCCTTGGCTAACCTTGGCGATAATTCCTTAATAATTTCATCTACATTCATATCGACCCTCCTTAATTAGTTTCCTAATTCAAATCGAGCAAACCTTTTGATTACTAACTTTTCACCAATTGCTGCTGTTTTCTCATCTAGTAAATCCTGGATCGTGATATCTGGATTTTTTATATAGGGCTGTTCCAAAAGACAGATTGTAGAAAAATATTTGTTCATTTTACCATCCAAGATTTTCTCCACAATTTCTTTTGGTTTCTTTTCATTTTCTATCTTAGCAGCTTCAATCTCTCTTTCTTTATCAACTAGGTCTTTAGGAACATCTTCTCTGGAAACATAAAGAGGCGCAGATGCAGCAACGTGCATTACTAACTCATTAGCTAAATTTTTGAAATCCTCGTTGCGCGCGACAAAATCAGTCTCAGAATTTAACTCAAGCAGCGCCCCAATGCGATTATTGTGAAGATATGAAACAATCAGACCTTGATTAGCTTCACGTCCAGCTCTCTTGGCGGCTGTAGCTGCCCCTTTCTTCCGCAATAACTCGATTGCCTTTTCAAAATTGCCATTTGCTTCTTCTAGGGCCTTCTTGCAATCCATCATACCAACACCGGTCATTTCTCTTAGTTTAGTGATATCATCCAAATTTACAGCCATTTATTTAGCCTCCTCATCTTCTTTTACCACAGCCGGCTTATATTTATTAATTGTTTTGGCTACTTCATTAACGTAAAGGGCAATAGCCTTTACGGCGTCATCATTTCCAGGAATGATGTAGTCAATATCATCAGGGTTGGCGTTTGAGTCAACTACGGCAACCACCGGTATACCAGATTTTTTTGCCTCCTTGATCGCATTATGCTCTCTAACTATGTCAATAACAAACAAAACATCAGGAATTTTCTGTAACGTGCTTATCCCCCCTAGATTTTCAACCATTTTTTCAGCCTTTTTCTTGGCCACAACCAGTTGCTTTTTTGTAGCAAAATTCTCTTTTTCGATTCTAGTGTTTAGTGTTTTTAATGTTTTAAGTCTTGCATAAAAGGTTTCAAAGTTCGTGAGCATACCACCAAGCCATCTTTCGCTAACATAAGGCATATTACAAGACTCGGCTGCTTCCCTTACCAGCGTTTGAGCTTGTTTCTTGGTTCCGACAAATAATATTGTTCCCCCGTTTTTTGCTTTTTCAGCTATAAAGTCTAGGGCTGCCTTCAATTGTTCTTCGGTTTTGACTAAATCAAAAATATGAACGCCCCCGCGTTCAGTAAAAATAAAGGAACTCATTTTTGGATTCCAGCGTGATTTCTGGTGCCCAAAATGAACCCCGGCTTCTAGCATTTCTTTAATGGTTGTTTCCATTTTCTCCTTTTCTTCCACCGTTAGTGGAACCTCCGCTTCTCTCCCCTACTCTATAGGCCAAAAAGGCAGGAATAAAGCATCAAAAAGCGTGTGTAATAATAATTTCAGCTACAATATATTATCAAATAAATAGTGAGCCGTCAATTTTAATCGGAATTGTTAACGAGTTTTTTACCTCAAACCCTTGAAAAAAGTAATTATTCGAGTTATAATTCTCCTGTTATGAAAAAAGATATTCATCCAGACTATGGAAAGTCCATTGTGACCTGCTATTGCGGGAACACATTTGAAACCAAATCAACAGTACCCGAAATAAATGTTGAGATTTGTTCTGTTTGTCATCCTTTCTATACTGGCAAACAAAAATTGGTTGATACTGCCGGCCGAGTTGATAAGTTTCGTTCAAGGATGGAAGCTGCCAAAGTACTTCAAGGGAAAAAGCCCCAAAAAACAACCGATAATGTTGAGGCCAAAAGAGAAGAAAAAAAGACTGTTGACCATACATTAAAAATGGCCAAGGAAGAAACAGTTGAGGAGGAAATAGCTGAAATCAAAGAGGAGCTCAAAGAAGAGCTAGTTGAACTACCCGCAACCTATAATAAAGTCGAAAAATAAACTTGAGGATAGCGTTTTTTAGGATTTGCCTTAAAAAACGCTATAATTGTATCTAAACCATGTTTGACAAATTAGAACAAATCAAAAATGATTATAAATTAACTGAATCTGAGTTAGCAGATCCGGCAAACTTGAGTGATCCAAAAAAACTGTCGCAACTAAATAGAAAAAGGGTTGAGCTTCAAAATTTGATTAATCTTTTTGATGAACTGGAAAGGTGTCAAAAGGAAATTAATGAAACAGAAGTCCTTGTTACTGCCGAATCAGATCCAGAAATGCTCAAACTGATTGAGGATGAGCTAATAACCAAAAGGGGTAAAAGCAAAGTTCTGACAGAGCAGATTGAGCTGGAGCTGCTACCGAAAGATATAAATGATGAGAAAAATATTATCGTAGAAATCAGGGCAGGCGCTGGCGGTGATGAGGCAGCTCTTTTTGCCAGCGAGCTCTTCCGAATGTATGTTAGATATTCAGAAAAAAATAATTGGAAAATTGAAGTTTTGAACTCAAACCAAAATGAAATAGGCGGAATTAAAGAAATCATTTTCGAGATTACGGGCGTGAATGTTTATAAATATTTAAAATACGAGAGTGGCGTCCATCGTGTACAACGTGTCCCAGAAACAGAATCTGGTGGTAGAATCCACACCTCAACAGTTACAGTAGCAGTTCTGCCTGAAGCAGAGGAGATTGATTTAAAGATAGAACCAAATGAGATCCGAATTGATGTTTTCCGCTCAAGCGGTCCTGGAGGGCAAAGTGTCAATACAACTGATTCTGCTGTTAGGATTACCCACCTCCCGACAAATATAACTGTATCTTGCCAGGATCAAAAATCTCAGATTAAAAACCGTGATAAGGCCATGGCCATACTCAGATCCCGACTGTTAAATCTAAGACAGGAGGAAGAAGCAAAAAAACGTGGAGATGCGAGACGCTCTCAAATTGGGACAGGTGACCGAAGCGAAAAAATTCGAACGTACAACTTTCCTCAAGATCGCATTACTGATCATCGAATAAGTTTTTCTCTTCATAACTTGCCAAACTTTATGGCTGGCAACATTGATGAAATGATCAATAAATTGATTGAAACAGACAGGCTTGAATCATTAAAGAATTTAGACTAAAAAGTGGCATATTTTATGCCACTTTTTAGAGAGACTAGTTTGCTTCAGTCAACGTCACTTCAGTGGTTTTTTGTTTACCATCCCTTATATATGAAATTTTGACCTTATCTCCCACCTTATATTTTGCAATGATACTAGATAGTGATTGGCTGGCAGAAATTTTGTTGTCACCAATCTTTGTAATGATATCACCATCCTTCAAACCAGCTTTTTCTGCCGGACTTCCCGGCAAAACACCTAGTTCACTTCTGCTACCATAGATGTATGCTCCTTCTGGTACAGAGAGGTTATTGCTGGCGGCAAATTCTTTAGTGATAGGAATATATCTGACACCAAGCATTGGCCTAATTATTTTACCCTTTGAAATAACACTATCTACATCAGTCTTTGCTGTATTGATCGGTATTGCAAAACCAATTGATTGACCGTTTTGATCTATGGCTGTATTTATTCCAATAATCTGACCGGCCAGATTGACTAGTGGTCCTCCTGAATTGCCAGGATTAATTGCCGCGTCTGTCTGAATGACATTTTCTAACGATTCCGAACTCCCACTTGAGCTATCACCTGCTTCGATGGCTCTACCTATCGCACTTATCACGCCTGCCGTCACCGTGTTTTGATATTGTCCCAGAGCATTACCAATCGCCACAACTGATTGTCCAACCTGTAAGCTATCCGAGTTTCCTAGCTCAGCGACGGGCAAATTGTTGGCATTAATCTTTAGAAAGGCAATATCATTACTAGGATCAATCGCTTTGATTTCGGCTTTGTACTCTTTTCCCTCACTTGTAAAGACACTGTAGCTAGCATTCTGATTGCTAACTACATGTTTGTTGGTAATTATTAAGCCGTTTTTATCAATAATAAAACCAGTGCCCGAACTTTTCGAACTTCCCGCATTGCCAAAAAAATCAACAGTTTTAGTTTCTCCGGTAATACTGACAACAGAAGGGCCAACTTTTTTGACAGCATCGATTACCGCAGAACTTTCTGTAACATTTTGTCTGATAGTCCTGCTTAAGACATTCTCACCATTCTGGCTTTTGTAATCCAGATAGACAAATGAGCCAAAAACTCCCCCCAAAATACCGATCAAAAAATATACCAGTATAAATAAAACTTTATAATCGTTTTTTTTAGCCTTCGTCTGGATTGTCGGCTTCGCTTGTTTTGCTTTTTCTTCTATTTTTTCGTCCATGTTGCCTCCTATATTTGTGGTAACCACTTGGTTGATAAAAATAAGACCGCTAAAAATATTATGGTCAACAAGATGTATTCAAACATCACGTTTTTTGTGAGCGTTCTACTTGCCTTATGAGAAATTACTCCCCAGATAAAATAGAATGTAATAACCAAAATAACAGCTGGCAAAGGTGTTCCTCCAAGGTTTGCTTTCTCATACGAAGAAAAAGTTGGGTAATTTACAATCCAAATAGAGCTAACCCAAGCAACTTCTGCAGCCATCAAAGACGTTACTAAGTTATATGGCCAATATTTTTTCAGATCGATACCATTTTCCCAAGCCAAAAAATACGAAACTAAATAGAAAACTCCCGCAACGGCTATTACTATCACAATCAAAGGTATTTTATATTTAGAATCAGCACTATACGAAACAAAAAAACGATAGAAAGCAGAAATACTTAAGAATATTGATAAAAATGAGGCACTTATAATAATATTCCGCTGGAAGACAGCGGCTCTGTCTTCCAAGTTAAAAACTTTTTTAAGAGCAATAAATAAATAAAAATTAGCTAAAAATGCTAATATCACCAAAACATATGCCATAATACTTTGTGTCATATACCGTATAAAAAATACTGCTCCAAAGTTGAAAAGTGCAGGGAGAATCAAAAACCTTAGATTGTCAATTAGTTCGGTCTTCTTGATATTTAGGCCGAAGACATAGATCAAGCCTATACAAATAGTAAGGGGCATGCTAAGCATCAAAACAAAAATCGAGTTTGGAAATTGTATCATGGCTCCATATTGAAAAGCCAAAATGATACTAAGGATTAGAGACCTTTTTTGTAAAGTATTCATACCTTATCCTTTATAATCAAGGCCGATGATAATTTCAATGTCATAACCAGGAGTCCCTTGCTTTTTCACCGATTTGACTTTGAGTAATTGTTCTAATGAACTCACTGTCGTCGGCTTTGCTCCGTTTGTATAATCGTAAATCACCGTCTGGGCTTGAGCCGTAGTAGCAGCCGAACCTACATCTACCACATTGTATCCAGAAGCTTTTAGGTTATTGGCAACCGTGGTCGCCAGCCCGGCCTTGGTCGTTCCATTATAAACCACTATCTTTGCTGACTCAGTTTTGATACTGGTATCATTAAAAATATTTTTCGCTGCTGCTCTAAGTTCAGAATAATTCCCCAGCCCGGCCTTCGGTATCAGGGTGGATCCGGCAGATAATGGAGTAATCCCTGCCCCGTTTATTAGAAGGCCATCCGCTCCATTATCAAAAACCTTATTGATAATTCTCTTCGTATCTACCTGTTTGGCCAGCTCTAGCACTCTTTGAAATTCGTCGGTTCTAAAGTCAGTCTTTACATGTTCGCCGATAATACCAATAATGTCTGCCATTTTCTTTGGATTAAATAGGGTCTGAGAAGACAAGATTTTGTCTTTCAAAGCTGACAACACCTGTTGCTGCCTTTTGGCCCGATCAAAATCGCTGGTTGTCTCTCTCGATCTCGCATACTTTAGGGCTGTTGTACCATCCATGTGGTGCTGGCCCTGAGTAATATAAAATGTCCCGTCCGGATATAATGGATCATATAAGTCCTTGTCTACATAGATATCGACTCCACCGACTGCATCTATCATTTTTTTAAACCCCGTAAAGTCAGCTCTTATATAGTAGTGTATGGGGATATCCAATATGTTGCTAACTGTTTTCTCTGCAAGTTCTGGTCCGCTACCTTTATTTTTTTCTTCTCCGCAAGCATGAGCATAATTTATCTTCGCATAACCGCAATTATCACTGATTTTCACGTATAAGTCTCTTGGAATAGAAAGCATCGCAACATTTTTTGACTTCACGTCATAGCTCATTACCATAATTGTATCTGAAAGTGTTGCGCCGGCATGACCATCATCACCAACACCTAAAATAAGAATGTTGACTCTTCCCGAGCTCTCACCTTTTAACTGTTTTTTGTCCAAAAACCCTAACAGTCCTGGTGCACTTTTGTCATTACCAAAAATATTCTTTATGGAATTATAAGAAATCCATCCGAACCAACCAAGACCAGCCAAGATTAGGATAACAAGGCTCGATATTATAATTCTTTTAATTCTTCGTTTTTTTTTTCTTTTTTCCGAAAGAAACTGGGGTTTTCCCCTTCGTTTTAGATTGTTCCGGAATTGAATTAACGCTTTTCTCTATGTCTTCTATTGATAGTTTCTTTTTCATTCGCCTTTATTTTACACAAACTAAATTATATACAAAAAATAATTGCCAGCCAAGTGTTTTTATGTCTATAATATTAAAGTTATGGAAGAGAACAATACAGATTTAAAATTATCAGAGGTTAAAAAAGTCAAAAAAGAAAGTTTCTGGTGGGAAATCATCAAAACAATTTTAGTAGTTGGCTTAATTGTTTTTGTGGTAAGGTTCTACATTATACAACCCTATTATATTATTGGTTCCAGTATGGAACCTGATTATCATAACGGCGAGTATCTTTTTATAGACGAGGCTAGTTATCATTTTACTCAGCCAAAACGCGGGGATGTGATCGTATTTAAACATCCCGATGAAGCGTGCACTGCTTTTGTAGAAGGCTCCCCTATCCTAAAAACGTTCCTACAGGGACCGTGCAAGAATTATATCAAGAGAGTTATCGGCCTCCCTGGGGAAACTGTTAAAATTGCCGATGGTAAGGTTATAATCGTAAACAAAGAGCACCCAAATGGTTTTACCCTAAAGGAATCATATATTGCACCCGGTGTTCAAACGCTTGGCGATCAGACCTTTACAGTTGGAAAAGATGAATACTTTGTACTTGGTGACAACAGAAAACCCAACGCCAGTTCCGACTCCCGGGACTGGGGATTACTTTCGAAAAACTATATTGTAGGGCGAGCTTTGATTAAACTTCTACCAGTAAATGAAGCTGGCATCTTCAAAAGTCCTTCCTACTAAGAATTAATTATTCTTTTGAAAATTCTCTCGAGGTCTTCGAAAGAATAATAATCGATGACGATTTGCCCTTTATTTTTTTTGTTTTTTATTTCAACCTTCGTGCCCATTACTTCAGCCATTCGTTTCTCAGCAGCAACAAAGTTTGGATCTTTTACCTCTGGCGCGTGACTGCTTCTTTTTGCCTTCGCATGACTTTCTGCCTCCCTGACAGTTACATCGCCCTTTAGAATCTTTTCAAAAAGCACCCGTTGTTTTTCTTTATCATCTACTGCCAGGAGAGCTCTAGCGTGTCCTTCGGTTATTTGATTCTGAGATAATGCCAGTTTGATTTCAGCCGGTAGACTTAAGAGACGGAGAGTATTGGCAATCGTTGCTCTGGCTTTTCCAACTTTTTTCGAAAGGTCTTCTTGTTTCAGATTAAACTCATCAATGAGCTGCTTGTATGATTGAGCAGTTTCAATAGGGTTCAGATCTTCTCTCTGAACATTTTCAATCAAGGCGAGTTCTAATTTTGATTGCTCCCCCATCGTCCTGACGATGACAGAAACTTCTGTCAGACCGACGATCTTTGCTGCTCTCAGTCTCCTCTCGCCCGCGATCAGTTGAAACCTATCTTTTGCTGGCGTGACTAAAAGCGGTTGCAAAATACCATGTTCACGGATCGATGAGGCTAATTCAACTAGAGCTTCTTCATTAAAATCTTTACGAGGTTGATGAGGATTCGGATCGATCTTGTCTATCTGGATAATCAGACTATCCTTGTCGGTCTTCTCGCCGTTTTCGTATTCCTCAGTTGGAATCAGTGAGTCCAAACCTCGACCTAAGCCGTGTCTGGCCATTTTCTTGGAATCATCGGTATTTACGTCTTGCATTTTATGTGTACCTCCTTAGCTAGTGATTTATAGGCGCTGGCTCCTTTGCCAAATCGATCATATTGATAAATAGCCTTTCCAAATGAGGGAGCCTCTGCTAATCTGACGTTTCTTGGGATAATCGTGTCAAAAACTTTATTTGGAAAATGCTTTTTCACCTCTGCCTCCACTTGGCGTGAAAGTAAGGTATGCTTATTATACATAGTTAACAAGACACCTAACAGAGACAATCTGGGGTTTAGGCTAACCCTGACCCTCTGGACCGAGTGAAGAAGCTGACTCAGACCTTCTAGGGCATAAAACTCTGTCTGTACCGGGATGAGAACATGGTCAGCCCCTACTAAGCCATTTACAGTCAATATACCTAACGATGGGGGGCAGTCTATCAAAACATAATCATACTCGTGTCTGACTTTTTCGATAGCCTGTTTCAAACGATGTTCACGGGCTATTTGGCTCGCTAGTTCCACCTCAGCTGCCGCTAAAACAACACTCGACGGAGCTAAATGCAAACCAGAGGCCTCTGTTTCAATACGCACTTCTTGCAAAGGAACTTCCTTGACCAAGACATCATAAAGGCTTTTCTCCACCAGATTTTTGTCTATACCTAGCCCACTAGTTGAATTGCCTTGTGGGTCAAGATCGATCAACAGCACCCTTTGTCCACTTTTAGCAAGGTAAGCAGCCAAATTTACCGTGGTTGTTGTTTTACCAACCCCGCCTTTTTGATTTGTAATAACAATTACATTAGCCACGAGTTTAGTTTATCAAAATACATAAGCTTGGACAAGCAAAAGCCGGCTTTTCGCCGGCGATAATTTTTAGTTTAGTTTCCTCTATGACTACCTATCTACCTAAACCTCGATCTTGCCTATTTTGATTCGATTGTACTTCTGTCGATGGCCAGTCTTGACTCGATAGTTCTTCTTCGCTTTATATTTAAAGATAATTTGTTTCTCTCCCTTTACTTCCTCTACAAATGATGCTTTGACCTTAGCTCCTTTAACCGTCGGCTCACCGATTTCAACCTTGTCATTATCTTTAATCAACAAGACATCATCGAAAACTAATTCCTTGCTCTTTTCCGCATCGATCAGCTCAATATCTAAAATATCATCTTCACAGACTAGATATTGTTTTCCGCCTGTTCGGATAACTGCTTGTTTCTGATTCTTTTCAGTTTTTTTCTCTGCCATTTTTTCCAATTTAATCTATTTTAGTAGAATTTGATATACAACGTCTTAGATTTTAACAATTTTCCCCTTAAAAATCAAGGATATTTAAAAGTCAATTTTTTTGTATCGCATGATGATGCTCTCAATTATGCCAATAGCCGCTAAAGTAATAATGATAGAAGTTCCGCCTGAACTGATAAGTGGCAATGGAATTCCGGTAACTGGCATCATCCCCAGATTCATACCAATATTGATGAAAATATGGAAAAATAACATTGCAAAAATGCCAACGGCGAGATACATCCCAAAATAATCTCTGGCCAACATTGCCGTTCGGATGCAACGATAAAGGATAACGGCGAAAAGAACTAAAATTGCTCCAGCTCCTAGAAACCCCATTTCCTCAGCCAACGCCGCAAAGACAAAGTCAGTATGCTTGAAGGGTAAAAAGTTTAGTTGCGACTGCGGGCCATGCCCCAGACCACGGCCAAACCATTTACCCGATCCGATTGCGATCATTGCCTGGTTGACATTCCAACCAGTGCCCATTGGATCCGCTGTTGGATTTAGGAAGGTTAAGATCCTATTTCTTTGATAATCATGCAACATGCCATAAACAAGCGGTGAGACGGCCAACGCACATAAAAACATTACAAGTAGATAAATTTTCTTGGCATTGCTGACCAATACCATTGCTAGCCAAATGACAATAAAGGTCATGGCCGTTCCCAAATCAGGCTGCATCATGACCAAAGCCGTTGGAATGGCTACATAAAAGATAGAAAGTAAAAACGTTTTGAACTTCCTCATCTCATCATATCGTTCAGAAAAAAACTTCGCCATGACTATAATCATAAAAATTTTTGCTAACTCTGATGGCTGAAACTGGAAAAACCCCAGATTTATCCAACGAGTAGCCCCCAAAGTAGTCGTCCCAATAAATCTAACGGCAACCAGCATTGCTATCGTCAAAATGTACAGAAGCGCTGAATAATTTTTGAATGAACGATAATCTAGCCGGGCAATAGCAAACAGAATAATAATCCCAGCAACACCGTAACCTGCTTGCTGCAAAGCTTCTTTTGTCCCACCGGTTAGACTAAAGGTCGTACTAAAAATAATCGCTACGCTAAAACCAAGCAACAATAGTGTTGCCAGAAGGATTATCCAGTCAAAGTTTTTTATAAAACGTAAGTAGCGTTTCAAGTCTATTTAACTCTTTTTAAACCAACCCAAATCGACTTTCCTTCGATTGTCGCTTCCTCATTATAGTCTGTTTCTGAACTTTTTGTAGCAATCACTTTCCTTGCTAGAGTCTCGTGGATCAAATAATCATGCCATGTCTTTAAAATAATTTCAGAAACTTCTGAGTCCTTGGTATCAAAAGATATCTCTATTCGATCTGCCACATCAAAGTCGGCCTTTTTCCGCATATCTTGAATCTTTCGAACCAGTTCTCTGGCCAGACCTTCGCTAGCCAGTTCTTTGCTGATTGCTGTTATAAGCTTGACTTTTTCGGCCTGCTTTTCCATATATTCGATCTCTTTGATGTTTACTTCTTCACAGATAATCTCCGTGAGACTTTGATCAAGTTTCTCGCCGGTATACAGCAATTTTGATAGTGGCTGTCTGACCTTGATTCCGGCCTTCATACGTAAGGATAGACCTTCTTCGACAATTGCTTTGGCCTGAGCCATAGACTGGATTACCCCCTTATCTACTTCTTTCGCCTGAGGATAATCACATAAGTGAACGGAATGGGCATCATTTGGCTGTTTTAGGCCCAAATAGAGCGTTTCCGCAAACATAGGGGCAAATGGAGCCAAAAGTATCGAAACCTGCCTCAAAACGTAATATAGGGTCTCATAGGCAGAATTCTTGTCTGTATCGCTTTCGCTCTTCCAAAATCTCCTTCTGGACCGCCTAATATACCAGGTGGAAAGTTCTTGGACAAATTCGATAAGTAAACTTGCTGGTTTGTAAGGATCATAATGATCCAATTCTTTTTGAATGTTTTT
>JAQUMB010000009.1 GCA_028718325.1 Patescibacteria group bacterium | reverse complement strand
CTGGTAAATCAACGACCCTCTATGCGCTTTTGAACAAAATGAATAGTACGGAAGTGAATATTATTACCCTCGAAGACCCGGTCGAATACCAAATCGATGGGATTAACCAAATTCAGATAAACTCAGGTGTAGGGTTAACTTTTGCTTCTGGCTTGCGTTCAATCTTACGTCAGGACCCGGACATTATCATGGTGGGGGAAATACGTGACGCTGAAACTGCAGGTTTAGCTATACAATCAGCATTAACTGGTCACACGGTTCTTTCAACACTACATACCAACAATGCAGCAGGAGTTTTACCGAGGCTTCTCGACATGGAAATAGAACCATTTCTGATCGCTTCGACCGTGAATACCGTTATTGGCCAGAGATTGGTAAGAAGGATTTGTCCAAGTTGTAAAGAGTCGTATAGCGCATCACCATCATTAGTCAAAGCGATCAAAGATGCGGTCGGCAAATTTCTTCCAGTCCACGGAATAGCTCAAAAAAATGATAAATATAGTTATGCTAATTTGCCTTATCAAGACGCAGAGGAGCTTACTCTGTATAGAGGAAAAGGTTGCGAAGAGTGTCACGGTACCGGGTATCAAGGAAGAATTGGTATCTATGAAGTCTTCCCTGTAACCCCGGCGATGGAGAAGCTGCTTTTGACCAACGCTACTTCGACGGAAATCCAAGACGAAGCAGTCAAAGAAGGAATGATTACAATGAGACAAGATGGTTATTTGAAGGCTTTGGAGGGGGTTACAACCATAGAGGAAGTGGTCTCGAGAATTACCGAATACTAATGTTGATTCAAAGTAAACTGTGATAGAATAATAACAAGGCTTTTAGCTACTAGCTATTGGTTGTTAGCAACAAAAACAAATAGCTAACAGGAGGGAAAATGCCAGATTTAAGAATAGAAAATTTATTAGAGGAGGTTATCAAAAGAGACTCGTCAGATTTGCACTTGTCTGTTGGTGCCTGCCCGATGCTTAGAATAGACGGTTTACTCAAACCGGTTCAAAATACCCAACCCTTGACTGAGGCAGAAGTCAAAAAGTTAGTTGAGTCAGTTTT
This sequence comes from Patescibacteria group bacterium, assembly GCA_028718325.1. Classification (GTDB taxonomy): domain Bacteria; phylum Patescibacteriota; class CPR2; order UBA1875; family CAIMLA01; genus JAQUMB01. The sequence continues at coordinate 31,739 of JAQUMB010000009.1, read as the reverse complement.
AGATGAAGCCCAAAAAACAAAGCTTGAAAAAGAAAAGGAAGTTGATTTCTCTTTTTCGTTTGGCGACGTGGCTCGTTTTCGAGCGAATGCCTATCACCAAAAGGGTAATATTGGTCTAGCCTTACGTCTGATACCAGTAAAGATAAGGACGATAGAAGAACTGGGGCTTCCACCTGTCTTGAACAGTTTTACCGAAAAACCCAGAGGCTTAGTCCTTTGTACCGGTCCGACAGGCTCAGGCAAATCAACGACATTAGCAGCGATGCTGGACAAGATAAATTCAGAAAAAAGTTATCATATCATCACCATCGAAGATCCAATCGAGTATACGCACAATCACAAAAAGTCTATTGTCGAACAGCGTGAAGTTCATTATGACACGCAATCCTTTTCTATAGCACTCAGGAGCGTCCTGCGTGAAGACCCTGACGTGGTTTTGCTGGGAGAAATGCGGGATCTGGAAACGATCTCTTCTGCGATTACGATTGCCGAAACCGGGCATTTGGTGCTTGCTACCCTACATACGAACAATGCTGCCCAATCAATGGATCGTATGATTGACGTTTTCCCACCCTACCAACAACAGCAGATCAGGGTCCAGATAGCTAACATGCTTCAAGGTGTTATATCACAAAGACTAGTTCCTCAGATCGGTGGTGGTAGGGTGGCAGTCTCAGAGATATTGGTGACAACCCCAGCGGTGAGAAATATTATTAGAGAAGGAAAAACACACCAGTTAGACGCTGTTATCCAGACCGGTGCAGAATATGGCATGATAACGATGGACAAAGCCTTGGCAACCTTGGTAAAAAGTGGTCGTATCACCTCTGAAGATGCCCTTGGTTATGCTATCGATGCTCAGGAATTAGAGAAATTATTACATGGGTAAACCTTAGAAAATGCAAGATTTTAATTATATTGCCAAAAACGAAGACGGCGAGATACAAAAAGGGGTGGTCGAAGCCGAAAGTGAGTCAGCAGCCTCTAGTGTTTTGATTAGTCGGAAGCTATATCCGACCAAAATTACAGCCATCAAGGCAAATAACTTTAATTTTTTTAACCGCATTGGCATAAAAGAAAAAGTCTTTTTTATGAGGCAACTGGCAACGATCATAAATGCCGGGTTACCGATTGCTCAAGCCTTGAAGATTCTAGAACAGCAAACGAACAACAAAAATCTGAAGGCACTAATAGCTTCTGTCGCAAGAGACGTAGACGGTGGTATGGCCTTGTCCGTTGCTCTCAGTAGTTATCCAAGGATTTTCCCGCAAATCGATATTACTTTGATCCAGAGTGGTGAGACGAGCGGTAATCTGGATAAAGCTTTGACCAGGCTTGCTTCAACTTTGGAAAACGATTATAAAATTCGGAAAAAAATCCGAGGGGCATTTATCTACCCCGCGGTTATTTTGATAGTTATCACAGCTGTTTTGATAATTATGGTTGTATATGTTTTGCCGCAGATGGAAGACCTCTTTGCCAGCTTCAACGCGAAATTACCACTACTGACACGAATAATTTTGGCAGTCAGTAATGGCCTTACCAAATATGGTATTATTCTTGTGGTTGTCGTTGCTGCATTAGTTTTTGGGATTCGTGCCTTTATCAGGACACCAACCGGACGATACAATTGGGACAAAATGAAGCTTTCAATACCGATTGTCAAAGACTTTATGACCAAACTTTACATAAGTCGTATGACCAGGACTCTATCAGGGCTGGTAGCTAGCGGTGTGGATATCCTAGAATCTATAAATATCGTATCACGTTCGATTGGCAATAAAATTTTTGAAGACATTCTTTTAGAAGCAGGAGAAAAAGTAAAAAGTGGAACGGCTCTGTCGGTTGTTTTGAAGGACCATCCGGAATTTCCGGCAATTGTCCCTCAAATGATCAGAGTTGGTGAAGAATCAGGGGAGATGGACGAGATGCTGACGAACTTAGCTGATTACTATGAAAATGAAGTAACTGATTTTGTTAACAACCTCACGACTATTCTAGAACCCGTGCTAATGGTAGTCATGGGGATTGTTGTTGGTGTAATATTGGTTGGTATCATGCTGCCGGTTTATAGCATAGGCAGAGTGATAAAATAGTTGACTTATATCACATATGATTTGATAATTGATATAAGTATAAGAAAAAACAAACAAAAAGGAGGTGAAATGAGAAAAAAAGGATTTACATTGATTGAAATAATGGTGGTTATGGCCATCATTGCTGTTTTGGCGGTCTTGGTTATCGGCGCGGTTCAGCTGGCTCGAAGCACAGCTACTGAAACGCAACATAGATCAAATGCTAAAACTTTGCAGACGGCTCTAGAAGCTAACTATGCCAAAGCTAAGGCCTATTGTGGTAATACTGGGGCGCCAGCTTGTGCCGCAGGCTCTTTTGCGACTGTCGCAGCAGGTTTTACAAATCCAGCAATCTCGCTTAACACCTCATCATCAGCTGGAACATGTGCAGCTGGTGGAGCTTCTGCAGGCGGGGGCAAGGTAATAGTTTTAACGGCAAATAGTTACAGATTAGCTCCAGGAAATAGCGGTTGTACGGGGGTAAGTGATGCTTCAGACATCATAGACGTTTCCTCGGGTAGTGCCGTTAATTGGTAAAATAAACGAGATTTATTTAAAGAAGGCGCTAAATAGCGCCTTCTTTAAATATAATTCCGAAAAACGTTATTTGACATTAGCCATTAGTAGCTAAATAATAGAGAGTAGAAATGAAAAGGTGGGACATACTTAATTTATGTTTTTATTAATATTATTATCCTTATTTGTATTCGGTCTTTGCCTTGGAAGCTTCATAAATGCTCAGCAATATCGTATTGAAGTTGGTAAGAAAAATACTGGTCGTTCGTTTTGTCCAAAGTGTAAGCAAAAACTCGTTTGGTATGATCTAATCCCAGTGTTCAGCTGGGTCTTTTTGCATGGTAAGTGTCGATATTGTAGAAAACCGATTTCTTGGCACTATCCTTTAGTCGAATTATTGACCGGGTTCATCTTTGTTGGGGTTGGTTTAAAGTCTGGTTTTATAGTTAAAATAGCTGATTATTTTGCTTACAATACGACTACGAACAGAGGGCTGATTATCTTGCTAGTATCTTTTATTTGTCTTTTGTTAATCTCGGTATGTTTTATATTGATTGCCTTGCATGATGCTAAAACAGGATATGTCTTATCAGCTATTGTCTATCTGACAATTATTTTAAGTTTGGTATATTTAATAGTTAGTTATTCAGGCAACCTTAATATAAACAGCCTTTGGTTATATTTTAAGCCTTATTTGCTGTCGACCATCATTGCCGGTGGGATGTTCTACCTAATATATTTTATATCAAAAGGAAAGTGGATGGGGGCTGGGGACATAGAAATCGCTGTTATGATGGGTATTTTCTTAGGCTGGCCAAACGTTTCGATATCGTTATATTTTGCCTTTATCACAGGGGCAATCTATGGGTCTATCAAGGTCCTGGACCACAAAGCGGGGTTAAAATCGGCTATCCCCTTTGGGCCATTTTTAATAGCGGGTATCTTTTTCTCATATTTCTTTGGGGTGCAAGTTTTTTCTACTTATGCTAGGATATTTTTGGGTTTATAATATAAAGCAATGAGGGTGTTCGAAAAAGACAAATTAGGGTTTACATTAATCGAGCTTTTAGTTGTCATGGCAATTATTGCCGTTATCTTTGCTATCGGTGTCGGAGCTTTTATCAATGCCAGAGATTATAGTACGCTCGAAGAATCAGCACAGTCTTTACTCTCCACTATTCGTGATGCCCAAAACAAGGCTGTTGGCGTCGACGTGACAGGGGTAGTGAGCGATCCAACCAAAACCCCGAAGATTTGGAATGTCGAAGTAAAAGCAGGGAGTGTAGGAAATTCCCCACAGTTTTCAATCTTTAGCTCGTATGCCAATGGGGCAACGCTGACTGCCAGTACGACAAAAACGACAACGACCCCAGTAACAAACATTAGTTTGAGTCTCGTTGGGACAGGAGGTGCTATCATAAATAATGGTAGCAGTGATACCATTAGAATCTCTTATTCTTCACCATATGGCAAAGCTTACATTTGCACTCAAACACCAGGAACTTGTTCCTGGCAAGCCAGTTCTAGGCCAGAAAATGACTGGGAGATACCGTCAGGATATTTATCTAGTGCATATGTCAGTGAAGTAAATAACCAAGATATGTCTTTGCAAATAACTATAACTTATAAGAATTTATCAAAGACCATCACCGTCAAGTCAAACGGAGACTCAAATGTTGATTAAGAAAAAGGGACAAACTCTGGTTGAGGTTATGGTTGCATTGAGTATTTTGATTGTAATTCTCTCCGGGGTTATTACCTTACTAATAAAATCAGTCAACTTAGTTATCGACTCAAGAAGCAAAACGGAAGCAATAGCTATCGTTCAAAACGGCTTGAGTGAGGGAATCTCGAGTGTCCAGGGGACTTGTCAAATACATGGTGACGACAATGGTAGTCCTAAGATGATTATAGATCGAACGAGTACGACTACCGGAACTCCGAATTATTTAGTTGAAAACCCAGAGAGTCATAACAAATATAAATTAATTGTGACTTTACAGAGGTTTAATACGGATGCAAATAATATTGACGTATCCCTCCAACCTTCTCTGACAGATGCCGCAAATTTTGGTGTTGTTGTGTCCCAGGTTTTATACAATAACAAAGGGGATACTACGTATTCATCCACATATACGCTTAGCCAGTTAGTGAGGTTGAGGTAATGAGTCATAAGAATAGATACAACAAAAAAGGCTTTACTCTAGTAGAACTGATGGTAGCTATGAGCATCTTTGTGATAGTTACGACTCTTGCGGTAGGGGGTTTTGTAGCCGTAAATAACCTAAAAGCATTGGCGATGACTCAGAAAGAAACCCAACAAAAAATAAGAATTTCTTTAGAGCTACTGACTCGTTATGCCAAACAAGCAGAGTTTGTCAAGGTGTCGTCAACGACCGCCTATGACGAATCAGCGACAGCTAAGGGTGTTTCTGGCAATATCGTCGAATTTTATTTCAATCTGAGTAATTATGACAATAATGGGAACATTGAATTGGTCAAAAATTATCGAAGAGGTGTCAAGTTTGAAATAGCGGGTCCAGAGCTAAAATATTATGAATGTACTACGTTGGTTATATCCGGTCCTATCCCTAGCTGTTCGGCCTGGAGGGGAGGAAACAATATCTTGGGTTCAGAGATAAAGCTTCGATCTAGTGCTACTTTCGCTGGGGCACAAAATCCACAAAACACAACTGAGTCTAGATTTACAATGAACAAAGAGGCAACTGATCTTATTAATTCGCCCGCTACGGATCAAGATACCTTCTCTCCTCCTACACTTACTATCAAATTATTAGGGGATATCGGGTCGACTTTATCAAATCAGTATTATAAAGATTCATTTGAGCTGGAAACAAGGGTAATACTAAGCAGGCTAAAATGGTAGCAAGTAATACAAAAAAAGGTATGGCATTGATCTGGGCAGTAGTAATGTGCTCGCTGTTGATGTTGATCGCAACTATTGTCGCAGGGACGATTATCAAAGAATCACAGATGACAGTCAGGATAGATGACTCGACGATTGCTTACTCTGCTGCCGAGTCAGGGATTGCCTGGGGAACGAAGGCGATCGATGATTATGTCACTGGTGGTGGAACTGGGGTTCCGGGAGCAAGTGTTTACTCGTTTACGATAAATAAAGCAAAAACTGAGGTTTCCTTTGCCTACAATGCAACATCGGAAGTGTATACTATTGAGAGCACAGGAACGTCAGGTAATACAAAAAGGAAAATTGTCCAATGGTATGAAAGTAAAGCACTTACGACAGTTGATTTACCAAACTTGCCATATGCTGCTTCTCCAAAAGCGAACGTTTTTACCGGAACAAAATCATTTATATTCCAATTCGATTTTTGGGAAGATTCAACTCTGAATACCTATGATTTTGGCTTGCAAAGCTCGACAGGAGGGTATCTGAAGTTTAGATCTGCCCCGTCAGGATTATTGCAATTTGTCACAAAAAAATCAGCAGCAGCTACTGAAGTTGTCAAAACAATTGTTAACCCAGCAGCTGGGGATACGCCAATTTCTGTTAGCCAACCATACGATATCCAGATATCTATCAGTTATATAAAAAATACATCTGCTAGCATCACCATTAGCAAACGAGATGCAACAACTGGCTATGTGGTAGATAACTGTACCAGAAGGGTTTCGGTCGATTTGACCAATGTTGATATGGGCGATTTTACTAGTTTAGTGTTCTCCCCGACAACTTTATCGAGAATTACAAACAACAATCCGGTGATTGGTGACAATGACGTATTGAGGATTGGTTCATCACCAACGAATGTTGCATATGTCGATAATATAGTCCAGAAGGGCTTGACGGTTGTAGCCGCTACTCCTGCTCCAGCCTGCACATTGACTCCTAATCCAGCAACTATTACTAGTGGTGGCAGTTCTACAATCTCCTGGACAACAACGAATTCAACCTCTCTGACAATCAATGGTGTTTCGAGAACGCCGGTAGCCTCAGGTAGTATGTCAACAGGGATTTTGAACACCACTACAACCTACACAGGGAATGTCACTGGGCCTGGAGGAACAGGGACATGCTCTACAAGGGTAACGGTAACTCCGAGTTCTTGGATCGCTGGGAGAGGATCATTAGTTGGGAAATCTATTTATAACATAGACACAGGCAACTTAAATCTTGCTTGGAAAACTTCTGATACTAGCTGTACTAGTACCGAGTGTACAATAGGTCTCGATGGGTCTTTCCCCTCAGCATATTCTCTTAAAAACCCTCAAACCAATCCAGGAGTAAACTTTTCAGCTTATCCGGCACAAAATGCTTGTAAGGCAATTGGGGGTCGACTGCCAACAACCGGCGAATTAGGAGCGATTTTAGCGGATACTGTTTATTATGGTAATAATTTTGCTATGAATCCTTATTGGACAGCAACCCAAACAAGTGCAACCGGGGCTTATGACTATATTAACTTTAGTCCACCATTCCTTGCCACTGGTGGCAAAACGGCTTTGTTCAATGTGAGATGTATTAAGTAGCTAGACATATAAAAAATTTTGAGTTTTTAAGATGTTTATTTTCTTGTGCCATGAAATGCTTTATGGACTTCGCGCAATTGCCTATTAGTCACATGAGTATAAATTTGGGTTGTGGTGATAGACGAATGGCCAAGCATCTCTTGAACAGATCTGATATCTGCCCCGTTTATCAATAGATCTGTCGCGAATGAGTGTCTGATAACGTGAGGAGTAACATTTTTTGTGATCCCGGCCTGCTTGGCATATTTTTTTATCATTCTTTGGACACTTCGGGTTGTCAAACGCATATATTCCCCGTCCTCATAGTCATCATTTGCCCCTCCATAGTGAACTAGCAATGGATCATATGTATCTTTCCGTAATTTCAGATAGTCCGAGATAGCTTTTTTTGAAGTATCGGACAGAAAAACGATTCTTTCCTTGTCTCCCTTTCCACGGACCATGAACTCTCCTCGGGCTAGATTGACTTGTTTTCGGTCAAGATTTACTAGCTCGCTGACTCGTAAACCCGTAGAGAACAGTGTCTCGAGAATTACTTTATCACGTAGGGTGATGAGTTGATTAGGATTTGGCATTTTTTCTGGGGCACGCAGTAAATTTTCTACCTCAGTTATCTCGAGGAAAGTAAATGATTTCCGAGAAGCGTCTCCCAGCTCAACTTTTTCTGCTGCTAAAGTTGGAATATCTTTTTTAGCGAGATATTTTAAGAAAGCACGGAGGGCAATAATGTGATAATTTTGAGTAATTTTTTTTATGGTTTCGCCATGACCTGAGTCGAGGCGATTAAGATAGAGACGATATTTTCTAACTAACTCTAGGTTGACGTCGCTTGGTTTGATGCTATCTTTTCTCTTTTCTTTTCTGGCAAATTCAAGAAAACGACCAAGATAATGCTCATAATTACGAATCGTCAATTCGCTATGACCACGTTCTATCTCACAATATTCGAGAAACTCATCTATCAATTCTTCCAAATTCATTTTTTCTCTGATTGGTAACTATCTATTGCCTAACTGCTTTATATTGTACGACCCAAGATGATGAATAACAACCGAACAAGCGTCATTAATAATATTTGACAGCTAGTATCTAGTTATGTGATAATTTATTCATGCATGTGGACACAATACGACCGCATACAAAAAACATAAACAAAGAAATATTAGGGCAAGCAATAATTGACACGACTCTTAGATCCTTTGTTCCTATTAATGCCCCCAAAATCCAGAAAACAAAGAAAGTAAATATTAAAAAAGTTGCAATAAGTGGAGCAGTATTTGTGCTCCTATTTTTGTTAATACAAATAGTTAGTCCGGCACAGAAAATCTTTGCTGTGATAGTCCGATAAAACAAAAGGAGGGTCATGAGTTTCGACGGAATAAATAATCTAAAAAACAAGAATACGATAGCTTATCATACTATCAATGTCAGTTATATAAAAACTCACAAGAAAATGATCTCCAAAAGGATGGCTTTATTCCTAGTATTCTTTATGGTTATTCAAGCTTTCAGTCCTTTCCTGATGATAAAAGATGCAAGAGCAGCAGGACCTTATGACTTAACTGTTACCCAGAGCTCCACTCCCGGTACGATACATGGTTCGGTCACTTCTGATTTGTCGGGATTCAACTATACTCCAGGTGAAAATATGATAGATAATACTTATACCATAGACGAGGGGACCGTTGTGACTTTGACCGCTACACCAGACACAGGATATGCTTTTGATAGTTGGGGGAGTGACTGTTCTTCAGAATCAAGCAATGTTTGTGTATTAACAATGGATGCTGCCAAAGGGGTACAAGTAGCTTGGAGAGAAATAGGGCCAACTAAAACCATAACTGTTGGATATAATTCAGGCAGTCTCACAACTGGCAATATTACAAGCAACCCTGCCGGTATAGATTTGGAAGGAGGGAATACTTCTGCTGCTTTTGAAATCGGCTATCCTGTTACTTTCACGGCAACGCCTGATGATGGGGATACGGCATTTGAATACTGGTCAGGAGGTTGTACAGGGTCAAACAATACCTGTACTATCACTATCGCTGCTGACACACAAGATATTCTTGCTTTTTTTGGAGTATATGGGCCAACCCTAAATGTTACAAAATATGTATCAAATGGAGGTAATGGAACTATAACCAGTGAGCCTGAGGGTATCAACATCACAACAGGAGAGCAAGAGGGCTCTGCAAAATTTACCACTGGTACGGAAGTTATCCTGACAGCTTCACCTTCTGGAGATTCAGAATTTAGCGGTTTTGAGGGAGACTGTGTGGAGGTCGATCCTCTTAATCCGGATCCGCTAACATGCAAATGGACGGCGCCACAAATTGGCTTCGATGGGAATGTATCTGGTACCTTTTCTGTTCCTCAACCCGATCAAACCTTGACAGTCGATACTAGCGGGACAGGAGCAGGTAATGTCACTAGTGATCCTGCAGGTATTGATATTGACGGAGGAACTTCTACTTACGATTTTGCCTATAGTACTAGCGTTACATTAACACCTACGGCTGCAGATGGCTCAACTTTTGCAAGCTGGAGCGGAGATTGTTCCGGTACGGGCACTTGTACAGTGACAATGACTACTGCAAAAAATGTTACGGCAGTGTTTAATACCAGCGGTGGCTCAAATCCAACCCTGACAGCTGCTACTAGCGGGACAGGTACGGGTAATGTCACCAGCGATACCGGTGGCATCGATATAGATGGTGGAACGTCTTCTGCAAGCTATACGAGCGGCACAGTCGTCACTTTGACGGCAACAGCTGCTGATGGCTCAACCTTTACTGGTTGGAGCGGTGGTGACTGTACTGGAACCGGTACTTGTGCAGTAACAGTTGATGCTGATACAACCGTCACAGCGAACTTTAATACCACGACCTTTGATATCACGGCTCCAAATACTCCGGTGACCAAAGATGGTGTAACAATCATATTTAATGAATCATTGCCGACGGGCGCAACAGGGGTAAACATTACAGTGACCTCGCTAACCAGCGAAAACCCAGCTCCTGACGGGGAAAGACTGATTAAAACTTATAGTATCTCAGCTACGAACCAAGATGGCTCGCCGATAACCAGTGGCTTCTCAGCGACAATTACCTTACCTTACCCGGCCGGTGACGACGCGGCTGAAGAGAACTATAGGATTGTGTATTGGAATGGCACGGAGTGGTCATCGACCGGAATTACAAATATTGTTGTGGACACGACGAATGATACTATTACCTTCACTACATCTCACTTTTCAGAATTTTCAGTAGTTGAGGCCGATAATGGTGGTTTAATTGGGGATGTTTTGCCGACTACTGGGGCAGGCTTCATCAATTTGTTCATCAATCTAGTCTTAACAGCCCTTGGCTGCCTGGCCATAATTTTTTTGGTGAACAAAAGCCGATACCGAAAAGTCTTAGCCTAAATCAAAATAAATTATTAAAAAGTCTCAGGTAAAATCTGAGACTTTTTATATTAACAGCTCCTTAATTTGCAGTTCCTAGTCGATTTCCTGTTCCACTTTGTCTTATCAAAGTGGAGCAAACCACCCGACAAGACAGTTTCTCAAAGTATCCTAAACTACATTCATTCTACTTTGAAAACAGACAACAACAAGTGCCCCTTCGGGTAAGTCTGCTTTTCAAAGGTTCACTCATTTGTTTATTCTCTTTTCGAACTGATTGTCGGAACGGGAGAGAAAAGATTAGTCATAATTTTCGAATTAAAAACAGTCCCGAGGATCTTGATCGGGACCCCGACTCTTGATTTGTATTGGACGTCGGGGATGGTGGGAAGGATTAAATATCTAGACATTATAACTATTTGACTAGATACTATTTACTATTAAACTTGTTTAATTTATATGATAAGTCTTTTTGAGATTTTTGATGTGTCTTCTGACATACCATATGATGCCAATAATAAGTAGGATAGCAATCAGATAATCAAATTTGCGGAAATATCCTCCGATAGTATCCCAGTTTTCGCCTAGCTTATAACCTACCCAGGTGAGAGCAAGACACCAAGGTAGAGATCCGGCAAAAGTATAGAGACTAAAGGTTGATAGTTTCATTTCGCTCATACCGGCCGGAAAGGAAATAAAAGTTCGAACAATCGGTAGCAAACGGGTGAAGAAAACAGTACTCTTGCCGTGTTTGTTGAACCACTTTTCGGCAGTGTTCAGGTCGTGATGGGAAATCAATATCCATTTTCCATATTTTTCAATTAGCGGTCTGCCGCCCTTGAGACCGATCCAGTAAGCAAGCAATGAGCCTGCCAGATTGCCTAAAGCACCGACTAGCCCGACTAGCCAAAAGTTGAACTGTCCTTGATAGACCAGATAACCAGAAAACGGCATGATAATCTCTGATGGAAGTGGGATTCCTACAGATTCAATGGTCATAGCCAGAAAGACCCCAAAATATCCAAGAGTGGAAATCATGCTGATGACTATTTGACCAAGAAAATGTATCACTGCTGTAACCATCTCACCTCCATAAGTACAAAATAATGATTAAAGCTGCCAGGCCAAAACGATAATAAGCAAAAACATTTAATTTATGATTTTTGACAAAGCTCATCAAAAATTTAACGGAGACAAAGCTAGCAAGTATGGCGGCGATCAGACCAGCCCAGAAAACAGAAGTTGAAAATTCTTGCACTGGGATTTTTCGGACTTGGATAAGACCGGCTCCAGCGATGATCGGAATAGAAATCAGGAAGGAGAATTTGGCAGCGGATTCTCTGGTAAAGCCCTGAAACATTCCAGCAGAAATCGTAATACCGGAGCGAGAAACGCCGGGGACTATGGCAATAGCTTGGCCAAGCCCTGTGAAGAAGGCATTTTTTGTCGTCATCCCTTCCATCTTTTTTTGATGATCCATTCTCTCTACCCATAACAAAACTAGGGCAAAAAAGAAGGTTGTCGCGGCAACAATCAGAGGACTACGAAAAGCTTTTTCGGCCAGACTGTCTAAGAAGTAGCCGAAAACCACACCTGGGATTGTTGCAAGCATGATCAGGTAAGGCAAACGATCATCGAAAGATTTGATCTGACGTTTTCTGACAGTTTTTATGAAGCTTCGAATTATACTTAAAATATCTTGCCAAAAATATATAATGATAGCGGTCAGAGTGCCGAGGTGCAAAGCAACATCAAAGGCCAATCCGGGATCGGGGAACTTAAAAATCCAAGGCATAATGACGAGATGGCCAGAAGAGCTTATCGGAAGAACTTCTGTGATACCTTGGACTATCCCTAAAAATATTGCTTCAAATATATTCACAAGTTTCATTTTACCCTTAAATAAGCTTTAAAAAAAGTCCTTAAATTGATAGAATAATAAAACGACTTGGCAATCGTCTATTGCCGTTAACAAGTCAGGAGTGTTATGAAAATACAAAGCTACAAATTGGATAATGGTTTGAGAGTGGTTGAGGATCATATAGAGGGGTCAAATTCCTTTACCTTGATGGTAATGTTTCGAACCGGTTCACGAAACGAAACGCCAAATATCTGGGGAATATCACACTTCCTTGAGCACATGGCTTTTAAAGGAACAAAAACTTATCCTAGTGCTTACCTCTTGGCCAAGGAACTTGATGGTTTGGGGGCGGCTTACAATGCCTATACGTCAAAGGAACATACTGGTTATTTTCTAAAGGGAAGTAAACGTGTTTTTGGGAAGGCTTTGGCAATAATTTCGGAAATGACCACAGATCCTATCATCTTGGACCAGGAAGTAAATAAAGAGAGAGGGGCGATTATTGAAGAACTCAATATGTACGAGGACGATCCAAGACGAAAGGTTGCAGATTTTTTTGAAGAGGCTCTCTACGAAGATCACCAGGTTTCACAAGAAATAATTGGCTCGAAAGAAACACTGAAGCAGATTCATGCCAAAGAAATTATTGATTATCGAAACAAATATTACAGAACAGGCAATGCGGTAGTTTCTATCGCTGGCAACATCCCGAACGATTTCCGATCGCAAGTAGAGGCCAGCTTTAAGAAACTTAACCAAGGTTTCGAGCAGTACCTTCCGGCGAAAAATGAAACAAAGAAGCCAGTCAACCTGATTTACAAAAAGACGCAACAAACACATTTGGCTTTGGGCTATCCCGGGGTAAGCGTCCAAGATGAAGACAAAAATGCTCTCAGAGTTTTGGCAACTCTTCTGGGCGGAAATATGAGTTCGAGAATGTTTAGCGAAGTCCGAGAGAAAAGAGGCTTGGCTTATTATGTCAGAACCTTTGCCGACAATATGTATGACGTAGGCGCCATTGCTACTTTTGCCGGGGTAAACAACGAGAAAATATACGATGCGGTCAAGATCATCAAGGAAATTTACGGAAAAGCAGCCGAAAATATTCCTGAGGATGAATTGCAAAAAACCAAAGATTTTATGACGGGGATTTTGACTTTGTCATACGAAGATAGTGAATTCCGTAGCGAACTGAATGCCATGACGGAACTATACGGTATAGAGCATGAGACCCTAGAAGAGAAAATCGAAAAAACAGAAAAAGTTACGGCCAAAGAGATTAGTGAATTGGCAAAAAAAATATTTGATGAAAAAAAACTTTGTCTGGCTCTGATCGGACCATTCAAGGATGAAGCAAAGTTTAGTGAAACATTAAATAGTTGAAGGATGAAAGGAAAGGAAATATGGAAAGAACATTAATTCTGTTAAAGCCGGATACAGTACAACGCGGACTGGTTGGTGAGATTATTACTCGTTTTGAAAAGGTCGGTCTGAAAATTGTTGGAATGAAAATGATTAGTCCCGATAAAAATCATTACCACAAACATTATGAAGATATCGGCAAAATGATAACCAGACACAATCAAAAAGTTTTTGATATCACAGTGACAATGATGATGGCCGGTCCGGTGGTGGCGATTGTTCTAGAAGGAGTTGAGGCCATCAGCTTAGTCAGAAAAATGGTTGGGAGTACGGAACCAAAGAGTTCACAACCGGGAACGATAAGGGGAGATTACTCTCATATGAGCTATGATCATGCAAACAAACAAGAAATCGGTGTCCCGAATATCATTCATGCCTCAGGGGATGAAAACGATGCCAAGGCCGAGATCGAACACTGGTTTAATCCCGAAGAACTGTATGATTATGAGACAGTACACGAAAAATTTACGATCAGCAATAATAAGAAAAAATAATAGGCAACCACAGGACGCTTTTTATGAAAGCTAATTTGTGCTAAAATGAGACGGTTATTAGGACCCCGTAGCTCAGTTGGATAGAGCGAGACACTCCTAACGTCTAGGTCGCAGGTTCGACTCCTGCCGGGGTCGCCAATAAATAATGATGAGGTAGTTTGTGATAGAAAAAGTCATAGAAGTCAAAAACTTAGTAAAAAAATATAATAATTTTGCTGCTGTTGACAATACCTCCTTTGATGTTTATCGAGGAGAAGTTTTTGGGTTGATCGGCGAAAATGGCGCTGGTAAAACAACGACATTAGAAATAATAGAAGGTCTGAGGCAGCCAACGTCTGGTGAAGTGAAGGTTCTAGGGTTTGATATCAAAAAACATCTTCGAGAGGTCAAGCGGGAGATTGGGATTCAGCTCCAATCTTCGGCTTATTACCACTACCTAAAGCTAGATGAAATAGTAGATCTTTTCGCCAGTTTTTATGATATCGAAGTAGATCCAGTCGGACTTTTAAAGCAAGTTGGTCTAGAAGCCAAACGACACGAATATGTCAACAATTTATCAGGTGGACAGAAACAGCGTTTTTCAATCGTCGCAAGCCTCATCAATGATCCGGAAATTGTGTTTCTAGACGAGCCGACAACCGGTCTTGACCCCATCTCGAGGAGAAATTTGTGGGACATTATCTCGGCAATCAAAAAGAAAGGTAAGACGATTATCCTTACCACTCATTACATGGAGGAAGCCGAGATTTTATGTGATCGGATCGGAATTATGGATAACGGGAAAATTGTGGCAATTGATGAAACTCATGAACTAATCAAACACGCAAAACATCCGATCAAAGTTAAATTTGTAACCAAAGGACTGAAAAAAGATTTGGAGAAGTTTTCGGTCTTTGGCGAACTGGACTATGTCGCAGGTAAAGAGTATCACTATGAGCTTGTATTAAACAAAAAGTCAGATCTAAACAAAGTGCTGAAAGAGATTGATAAATATAATCCTATTGATCTGACCGTTAGCAAGGCTTCGCTCGAGGATGTCTTTATCGAATTGACTGGCAGAAATATTATGGAGGAAGAAAGTGTTTAAATTATTAGGTGCTGACTTAAAGATGTTGGTGAGAAACAAACAGGCTTTGTTTTGGAGCTTGTTCTTTCCGATAATTTTTATCGTTATTTTTGGTTTGTTTTTTGGCAAGGGCGGAAATATCTCAGGCTCGATTTCAATTATTGATACCAGCAACAACCAAACTTCTCAGAGCATCGTCAAAGGGTTGAAGGATTCAAATATTTTTACCATTAAAAACTACGGTAGCCTAGATGAGGCAAAAAACCAGATACAGGCCGGTAAATTGTCAGCTGTTGTCTATTTTCCGCCGACATTTGCAAGCACGACACAGACTCCTTCAAATGCAGTCAAGATTTATTATGATCCGGCAAATGCATCGACCAGTAACATCCTAAATACCTACATTGACAAATTTATTACCGGTTATACCTATAAGGTAAATAATATTAAACCCCAGTTTACTATCGATGCGGAAAAACTAAATAATAACAAGCAGTTCACTTATTTTGACTTTGTTTTAGTCGGAATTCTCGGCCTAGCGCTTATGAACGGATCAATCATCGGGATTGCTGTCGGCATAAGCAAGTATCGAGAAGATAAAATCTTGAAACGGATTGTCTCAACACCTCTAAAACCCTGGAAGTTTGTTCTGGCAGAAGTTTTCTCACGTTTGCTGATAAATCTTATCCAAATAGCACTTATTCTGACTGTTGGTACAGTAATCTTTGATGGGCATATCTATGGCAGTCTGTCTATGGTTGTCGGTCTTGCTCTAATCGGCGGAATTTTATTCCAGCTAATCGGTTTTGTCATAGCAGCCTTTGCCAAAACTACAGATGCAGCTCAGGGGATGGCTCAGGTAGTAACAATCCCTATGATGTTTCTTGCCGGCATCTTCTTTCCCATTGATGCTTTACCAACCTGGTTGTCAAACATTGTGAAGTTCTTGCCGCTTGCTCCGTTGCTTCGAATGATGCGAGGAGTTGCTCTCGAAGGGACCTCGCCTCTTCAGAACCCGGCAGATATGGCGATTGTTCTCGGTTGGATCGTGGTCGCCTTAGCTTTGTCTCTATATAAATTTAGGCTAACTGAAGAATAGGATATCCTAGAAAATACTACGCTACAAGGCGAAATTTAATGGATATCGTGCTGGATTGACGTTGACATAAAGTTAGAATAATTTTACGATTAGATAAAGAAAATACAAACTTTTGGGTCTGTTGGTATTCCATGACCCAATAAAACAAAATACACGGAGGATAGATGAATCTAAACAAAAAGACACTGCTTGTGATAGGCGGCTTTTTGCTTGCCTTTATCGTTATTTTAGCCATAGGTATTGTGATTGCTCTTCAACCCGGAAAATCAAAAGTGGTTGCCAAAGTCGGGGGACAAAAAATTACCAAAACGGAAGTCGATGCCGAGCTGAGTGCCTTTAAAAACCTAGCCTTGGTGACAAATGCAGAACGTGATGCAGCGACCAAATATTTGGTCGACTGTCAAATTGCTAGCCTGGAAGGAGAAAAGAATAATATAGCCGTGACTGAAGAAGAAGTAAATACCAATATCAAAACAGTCATCGGGAAAGTTTACAATGACTATTCTGACAAACAGCAACAAGTTACACAGGATCACATCAAATGTGAACTTACAAAACAAAAAGTCCAGGAAAAAGAAGTCACGGCAGTGAACGGCGATTATCTGGCTTTAAATATTTTGGAAAGTGCTAATGCCAAAAAGACAGAAGATGCCGCGAAAAAGATTGCAGACGATTTGAATAATGGGACGACTACTTTTGCTGTGGCAAAGGCCGCATTAGAAGCTGATCCGGCATATGGGATTGCCGCGATGAGTAAATATAATCCGGTTATCAGTGAGACATTTGATAAATATTACTTTCAGAACAATATGGGGATTTTTAGCGATAGTGGGCTCAAAAAAGACACCATAAATGCCATAAACTCAGCCGGGAGTAGTACTACTGAGAAAACTACGGCGAAAGTGAAAGCTTTTGCCGCAAAACAAACTCTGAGTAAGATCCCGGCTAGCAGTATGAATCGATGGGTAGTGGTTCAGATCAATGATTTCTCCTCAAACAAGTACTACACTATACCGGAATACCAAAAGGCTCTCTACAAAACCTACAAGGCAAGCTATCTAAGCAGCGAGACAAACAAGAATATCGATCTAGCAACGCTAGATAGTTCGATCAATACCGATCAGACTAACTGGTTCGACAAAAACACTTACTACATCAGGCTTACCTATCTGGACAAAACCGGGGTAAGGCAGCCAATCATCCTAAAGCCTGCTATCAAGGAAAGCGCATATGTCACAGATTCTTTGGAGGTCAAGGCCGGCAATAACTTCCTTCCTCTCGGAAACGGCTTTTATGTTACCCAAGACAAGCTCAAAAGTCCGACAATGATCGCACTCATAAACAACATTGATCCGTCTGTTGCTGAGAACTTTCCGGACGATTCTTTTACCAAAGATGGCTATTGGCAATGGTTGAGAAAAGACAAAAGCACGGAGAAAGAAGTTAAGACAGGAAATGAAGTCTATGACACGGCCACTTTGAACGGATTGAAGAATAATGGTGTCACGACGATGAATGAATTTCTCTGGGTGCCGAAATATCAGATTGTCCCAATGATTGCAATGGTCGGGCCATCAAATGATGCCTTGGTTCAGCCAGAAGGAGTTGGCTTGGTCGCCCAGGTTACCAATACAGAACTTGAGACCCAAACTAAACTGAAATTCCGTTACCGCATGATCAATGAAAAAATTTGGCAAGAATCAGACTGGACTCCTCGTTTCTTTGGTGATAATCGTGTAAACAGAGAGTACAGTGTCTCGAACCTAAACCAAGGCAAAAAATATGAATGGCAAGTCAAAGCTATAGATCAAAAAGGGGTGGAGAGTGACTGGACTTCCTCGATGACCTTCTATGCCTTATCTGGCAAACAATCAGGACAAGCAGATTGCAAAATGTCATCCGCGAGCAAACTACCTGGTAGTTCAGCCGATCCTTTGAGTGTAACCCTGACTGGCAAAGGTGAAAATATCGGCAAATATGCTTGGGATTTCGGAGACAATTCGGGGATAGTAGAACAAGAAACTACGGCACAGATAAAGCATCAATATCCGGCCAGTGGTCGATATACAGCATCCTCAAGCGGCTATAAATATATCGAGAGTGTAGCAAATACGCTAGACAACGTTCTTTTTGGCCTTCATCTGAAAAAGAAAACACCGATTTATGCAGGATGGCTGTATTGCGGCACAAAGAGTGTTTCTCTTACCGTCGCTGGTCCGGCAGATAAATAACATTTAATGGATTTATAAAATGCCAAGTGTCATAACCCCAAAAGAAGGAGAACAAGTTCTCCTGACTCTTCGCAAAAACCCCAACAAATTCGGGAAAAATATTTTTATCACACTAATTATGGCGTCGATAGCAGTTTTAGGCTTTGTCTTTTTTGCGACAAACAACATTATTGCCTCGGCTTCATTGATTGTTCTTTTGCTGGCTCTTATCTATGCTTTTTATTATTTTCTGATCTGGTTTTATGACGTTTACATCATCACAAATATCAGGATTATATGCGTGAATCAAAAAAGTCTCTTTACTAGGGAATTTGTCGAAACAGATCTAGCAAAAATCGATGATGTCACCTATTCGATTCGCGGTGTTTTCGCCACTATTTTCAAATTTGGCACAGTCACGGTGCGAACGAGCACAGGACTAAATATCGAGCTGACCGATCTCTCTGATCCGGATGAGATACAAGAAATGATAAAAAATCTAGCCGACGTCACGCATAAGAAAAATAATAAAGAAATGTCTGCCCAGGAATTGATTGATTTTATCAACAAAAACCAAAAAAGATAATTTACCGTTCGAAGCAAAGCAAAGAACTGCTACGCTTAAAATTGTTAAACTTCTCATTTCTTTCGAAGAATATCGTTCGAGTGTAGCGAGAACTCAAGGCTATGCAGGCTTCTCAGCATCTTATGCTTCAAAAATGCTAACTTTTCGGGTTATAAAAATAACTTGTACATTTTTTGATTTATCAGTATCATTATTAATATCAAGTAAGCTAAAGGAGTGGTGTGAAGTTTTTTGCCCCCAAAAAATCAGATAAATCAAATAATTCGGACTCAAAAAAAGTAGAAAAAAAAACAACCAAAGAGGAACCTCAAGAATCAAAAGCTCCGACAACTGATGTCGGGACCCCGGACAAGAAAGCTAAAGAGAGAAAACTTTTTGGTCTTTTTCGTATCAAAAATAACAAACAATTAATAATTATAGGCGTGATTGCCACGATTATTTTGTGGCTAGGTATCACCGGGATCGGGATCTATGCCCTAAATTGGGAAAATAGTTATGTTTACAACGTAACTAGGTTTATTCCATATCCTGCTGCCACGACTAATGGAGCGATTATCTGGGAGCATGACTACCTGAGCAATGTGAATATAATCAAAAAATATCAGTCAGAATTCAAAAAAGTAGACTTCAAATCGGCAGAAGGTAAAAAGATTTTGACTCAAATCAAAAAAGATACCATGACTCGCCTGATCGAAGATGTCTTGATAAAAAAGGAAGCAAGTGATCTAAAAGTCAATCTGTCTGACAAAGAAGTGAATGATTCTTATTCTCAGCTAATTAAAAGCAACGGTGGAGACAAAAGTTTCGCCGAGGTGCTGAATAAGTATTATGGTTTGACTACTGTCGAATTTAAGAATGAGATCTATAAGGCTCGATTGCTTCGTCAGAAGGTGACAGAAAAGTTCGCATCAGATCCAAGCATCAACCAGGATGCGAAGAAAAAAGCTGAAGAAGTGTTGGCAAAAGTCAAAGCCGGGGAAGATTTCCAAGCATTGGCCAAGCAATACAGCCAGGATACGACAGCCGCAAGCGGTGGCGATCTAGGTTTCTTCGGCAAAGGAAAGATGGTTCCTGAATTCGAGACGGCAGCCTTTGCCCTGAAGCCAGGCGAGGTAAGCGGTCTGGTAAAAACCGTTTACGGCTATCATATTATCAAGGTTACAGAAGTCAAAGGCGACCAGATTCATGCCTATCACATCCTGATCAAGACAAAAGATTTCCAGACTTGGCTTGACGACGCAGTTTCAAAAGCAAAAGTTCATTATTTGATAAAAATCTGATAAAATAGTTAAAACAAAAGTTTTCATATTAGAGAGAGGACCCGGGTCCTCTCTCTTCTTTTTGACTTGACGCCAAGGCTGTTTTTTGCTATAATTTGCCTATTATAAGCGGTGACAGCGCAATGCTCTCATCGTCATATATACCTCTCGTCATCCTGAGGAGTTTACGGCAGTCGGATGACAGCCTGCCCGCCTCTGGCGGGTGAGGATCTAATTTTACTCGCGAAAACAGTGTTTTCGCTCGTGGCCCGGTAGTTGGATAGTTTCGTCCAGAGGACGATCAGCCTATGGCTGAGGTTAGAACGCCATGTATCATGTATACATATTGAGAAGTAACAAAAACAAAAAAACTTATGTTGGCTTCACCTCAAAACAAGTAGAGGTTAGACTTAGCCAGCATAATATTGGCTCGAATAAATGGACAACCGAGAATGGTCCATTCGAACTAATCTATTATGAAGCGTATCACTGTGACAAAGATGCGCGAGCACGAGAAAAATTTCTCAAAAGTGGCGTCGGTAAAAAATTAGTTAAGTTGATAAAAGAAAATTATTAGCAAATTATGGCCCGGTAGTTCAGTTGGTTAGAACGCCACACTGTCACTGTGGAGGTCGGCGGTTCGAGTCCGCTCCGGGTCGCCAAGTTGTGCTATCTGGAACCAAAGTTCCAAACGTAAAAAAGAGACCAAATTTGCAAAAATTTGGTCTCTTTTGTTAAAACCCTAACCGAACAGGAACCGTTAATTGACCTATACGTTTTTTACTAAGGATATTGTCGAATGCCATTAACCTTCCTCCAGGAATATGATAATATTTTCCTATGGAACAAATAAAAACTCCTGAATTAAACCGTGAAAGTGAGGCGATACCCAAAAAATATAGCAATCTTTTTTCAGATGCCTTACTTTTAATTTTACTAACAGCCGGAGCATACTGGATTGCCTACAAATTTGAATCTGGGTACCTTGGATTTTATGGTTTATCATTAGATTTACTCGAGATTAAAGTTGAAAATATATTAATTGCCGCCGGAAGTATTATTACGTTTTTATTTCTTCCTTTTATGATTTTTAATTTTGCTACATCGTTCTTGCCAAGCCAACCTTTATTAAGAGAGAAGTTTATCAGAGACATTGGCCTCATAGCTCTGATTGTCCTCATCTTCTCGGCATATGGTTTTCAGGGTACCAACTGGCTTTATTGTTTGGGAATTATTTTGTTTATAATTTTGCTCGAAGTTGTTTGGCCGATTGCTGTATTCTCCAAAAAAGGGCCTATAAAAGAGCGATTCATAGCCGATGAAGAGGCCGAGAATAAAACAAGAGCAGGGCTTCTAGTAAACAGAGTTGGTAGAATGTTGCCCCCCGTGTTTTTTATCACGTTATTGTTAGTTCTCTTACTCGGTTCTTTTGCTAGCATTGTCGGTTTATCATTAGCTAAAAACCAAGAAAAATATTATCTGATAGACGACTCTGTAAACACAGTAGTTGTGAGAGTATATCAAGATCGAGCGATTTGTATTACTTACAATCCTGATTCAAATAAAATACAAAGCCAAGTGGTAATTGAAAATCTTAATAGCAGTGAGAAGCTCATTCTTTCGAGAAAAAAGATAGGAAAACTAATCCCCGAATAAAAATATGGGTGCGGTCACTACTTTGAGCTGTTATTGAGCTTTATTTTCCTATCAATAAGTATCAATTGGGAACCTAAGTTATTAAGCAGTCGTTTTTTTTCTTCAATCGTTCCATTATTTAATACGTATTTCATGTGCGACCTAATGCTAATTTGCTTCTTTATGATTTTCTCTTGTTCGTTATCTAGTTCTTCCGAATATTTGTGATATCTTTTCACTTCGTATTCATATTCTTTTCTCAGATTGAATTTATCTAAATCAATCTTATCTATTAGCTTAAGTAGCTGTTTTGTTATTTCATCTTCATTTATTGGTTGTTGAGAACAATGTCTGTTGGTATATCTGGAGCAAGTGTAATAAACATATCTTTTTCTTGTGCCATTAGCTAAATTTTTAAATTTCTCTTGGGCTATAATCCCAGATCCACATTCACCACATTTTAGAGTATTGGTGTAGTTAAACTCTTTTGATCCATACCTACCTTTTGGCATTGTCTTAAAGCGTTCTTGGATTTTATCAAACACGTCTTTCGTAATAATCGATTCGTGGTTTACCCTATACCAATTACCACTTTTCCTAGGCCATTCAAATTCACCATAGTAATAAGGATTTGATAGCATGTCATATAAAGTACTTAGCGCTAGGTTTTTACCTGTCCTCGATTTAAATCCAATCGATTCGAGCCAGTCTAAAATAGAACGACCAGATACCCCATTTGCTGATTTTTGAAATATTTCTTTAATAATTGTGGCTCGTTCAGGATCAAGCGTTATTACCTTCAATCCTTTAGCATGAATCGGATCATTCAAATATCCTAAAGGGGTTGGACAAGGCCTTATTCCCATTTCGCATTTTGTTTTCATGCCCCGCTTAACGTTTATGGCTTTGTTGTCATTTTCTAACTTAGCTTGAGATCCTAAAATCATTAATAAAAACTTATCGTTAGGAGAGTTGGTAAAAACTTGATTGTAAGTTCTGATCTCACAAAGGTGCTTTTGATCAATAAGATCAACCATTATCCCTAAATCGCCGGCATTTCTACTTAATCTATCTGTCTGCCAAGTTAATATTCCTTGAAACCGGTCAGCTTTTAATTCTCTAATAAGCTCATTAAAAACTGGTCTTTCCCCGGAATCCTTTGCAGAATGAGATTCCCTTTTTATTTCAATCACATTAAGCTCATCCCTTTCTGCAATCGCAAGCATTTCTTTTATTTGCGAATCTATACTCAAGGCTTGTTTCTCGTCAGATTCAGTCGATTTTCGTGAGTAAAGACAATAGTCGTATTTCATGGGACGAGGGTATCGCAAAAAGATAGTATTGCTAAGAGTTTTTTAGAAATTCTCAAATCTTTTTTTAGTTTTTGATTAGGCGGAATATTCTATTTTTATCCAGTTTGTTGTATTATATTGTTAATGTAGAAATAACTCGTGAGGGTAAAAATGAAAAAAATAAAGAGGGTCTTATTAAAAAGAAACGTGATTATTGCTGTTTCGGTTGTGATTGCTTTGTCTGTCTTCTCAATCTTTTTCTTTAAGTCTGATATTTTAGCCGAGCAGTCAGGACAAAGTCCAGATAGCGGCGCAGGTGTAACCTCGAGAATAAAAACTCTTTCAGATGAGCTGATTACTCTAGGATTTGGTACAACAACTGACACACCAGACTGGGGAGCGCTGTGGAACAGGATCAAAACAGCGGCCAAATGGGTGCCGTCGGGAAATGCGGCAGCCAATGATGTTCGATCCGGCAAAACCTATAATGGAAATTCTCGGACTCAAGCTACTGGTACCTATCCGGCTCCCGGACCATGTTCTACCCAGCAATATCATGATTCATACGGCGGGTCCGTAACCCAAACGACAAACTGTACCGATACCGTAACATGGGGTGTCGCCAGCCCATCTGTTGCCGGTGACGACACAGGCACGAACATCAAAAATCAAGATCCACGAACGGGTTTGATTTGGAGCCAATACCTAAAAAACAATTCCGGCACAGTGGCGTTTGCAGCCTCCGGTGGCTCGGACTGGAGCTGGGATGGTACAACAAACGCAAACTCTGTCGCCGTCGGCAACAAAACAGCCAAACAGCTTTGTTCCGAACGCGGTAATGGCTGGAGATTGCCCACTCAAAAAGAGTTAATGCAAGCTTACATTGACGGTTCAAATTTTAATTTAAGCAATCCTGGCAACTACTTCTGGTCCGCCACGGAGTACAGTGGCACGAATGCCTGGGGCGTGGTCCTGGACAATGGCCTCACGTACTACAGCAGTAAGTCTACTAGCAGCTACTATGTTCGCTGCGTCAGGTAATCTTCGAGTAATTCAATTATTTTATTATTTATTGCCACCGAAGGTGGCCGGAGCGATTTTTTTTGGACATAAATTTACAAAGTAAAGGACAGGATGGCACGATACGATCATTTAACTGTTTTTAAAAATACCTACGAACTAAGTTTGTATTTCTATAAATTGGCAAAAGGTTTTCCGAAAGATTTTAAATATGGTCTAGCCGAAGAAATAAAATCGCTCTTAACCGAACTGATGGACCAGATCGTCATCGCCAACAATTCTATCGATAAAACTTCTACGCTCAATAAGGCGGTGATTATTATAGAGAGAGTCAAAATTAAAGCTCGTTTGTTGCATGACCTCAAAATTATAAGCATTAAAAGCTATGAATATTTTTTTTGTCAGTTGGTTGAAATCTCTAAACAGATAGAAAGGTGGTCAAATTGGGCGCAGCAGAAGCCCTTGGAAAGTATTGCTATCTCACCAGTGTAGATAATTTGCAGATTATATGTTCTGGTGGGCTCGCTATTAGTGCATAGGGACCCAAAGGAAGGATATTGTAGAGCTGATTATTTTGAAAATCTAATAATTAGGAAGCAATGTCCCATTACGGCTACCGCTCCAAAGAATAAATGTGATGGGTAATCTATTGCGTTTTTAAGAGGAATGGTGTCAGATTTTCCTACTTTGCTTGTCAAGGATGGAATATCGTGAAAAGCAAGTCGGTAGCAGATAGTCATCCTGGCAACAACTTCTGGTCCGCCACGGAGAACAGTGGCACGAATGCCTGGAACGTGAACCTGAACAATGGCAACACGAACAACAACAATAAGTCTACTAACAGCAACTATGTTCGCTGCGTCAGGCAACGGGAAACCCACAATGATATGAATTGATGTCAACGGGTTGAAATATCCTTCCCTAAATATAGTAAGTAATAGGACCTTATATCATAGAATGGAAACTTATTTTACGTTTCAAAATTTGCACCGTGCTTACATTGAATGTCGTAAAAGGAAATCAAAAACCTTTTATCATTTAAGGTTCGCCTATAATCTGGAAGAAAATCTGTTAATTTTAGAGAAGCAGTTACGGGAAAGAACCTATAAACCCGGCCAATCAATCGCTTTTATCGTTCAAAAACCAAAAATACGAGAAATATTTGCTGCTGATTTTCGAGATCGGGTCGTGCATCATTTATTATATAATTACCTATCTCCAATTTTTGAAAAAGTTTTTATTTATGATTCCTGGGCTTGCCGTAAACATAAAGGGACGCATGGCGCGATGTTGCGAATAAAAACATTTGCGAGCAGAACAGAGAGAGAGAGAGAGAGAGAGAGAGAGAGAGAGAGACGAAGCCGCCGGCTTTTATCTCAAAATGGACATCAAAAGTTTCTTTACCAGTATCGATCAGCAAATTTTGTATGGTTTGATTGCCAAGAAAGTCAAAAACGAAGAAATATTATGGCTTACAAAGACGATTATCTTTCATGATTGCGCTCACGATGTGCCGCCAAAAATTCAGAGTCAGCCCAGTCTTTTCGACAGACTGCCAAGAGAAAAGTCATTATTTACAGTGAGGCGCGGCAAGGGTCTGCCGATAGGCAATCTGACTTCCCAGTTTTTTGCTAATGTGTATTTGAACGAACTTGACCAGTTTGTAAAACATGGGCTTAAAGCTAAATATTACGTGCGCTATGTAGATGATTTCATCATCTTAGCAAGAGACAGAGTACTACTTGAAAATTATCGAAAGAAAATAATCGAGTATGTCGAAGACGGACTTTTGTTAAAAGTTCACCCCGAAAAACAGTTTATAGCTCCCATACAAAACGGCATTGACTTCGTGGGTTATCTGGTCAAGCCGGACTATATTTTAGTGCGTAGGAGAGTTGTCGGCGAGTGGCGTAGAAAAATGGAAACGAAAGACAGCAAACTAAGAGAACAAGCTTTTATTTCTTACACCGCTCATTCTAATTGGGCAAATAGCTACGCACTCCGAAAGAAAATGAGTGAAAAAGTAAACATAGAGATGTAGCTTAAGAGTCTTTATAGCTTCAAATTTTATTACTTTGGTAATACAATAATAATAAGATAAAAACACAACAAATGGATGGGTATTAAAAGAACATACGAAATTATTAAGGAAAAGCTCAAGCATATACCTGTAAAAAAACGGTCTTTTTGGTTGCGAACAGGTGTAGAGGCTGCGCTAATCATTGCCTTGGCTATTGCGATGTGGCCGTCGATACACGAGGCAGTCGTCAAAGGTGATGAAGACGGACCAGAGCTTGCAGTTACCGGGCGGGCAACATCGTCTAATGGCGGCGATCTAATTTTTAATTCATCTCCGTATCATAGCAATGTGACTATCAACAATATAACGAAGGATTTTGATGGCTATGTTTGGAGTGAAGACCTCGGCTGGATTGCATTTGGCAGTGGTGACGATAATCCAAACGGGCCGGTTCATGTCGACCAGGTCTCTGGAAAGGTGACCGGGCTAGCTAAAGTAATGTCGACGGGGGAAGCAATCGATTTTAATGCCTCTCCCAATGGCAGCAATGTCATTATCAATACGAGCGGAGTTTTTTCTGGTTTTGCCTGGAGCGCTGATATCGGTTGGATAAATTTCAACGGTGTCAACGTACCGGGCATATCTTTTGTTTCGCCTAATGCTCCAAGCAATGTCAGAATATATGATGTTTCGGATCGTAATTTACAGGATTATGCAATCTTGGTACGCTGGCAAGAGCCACTCGAATTTGACGAAGCTAATTTTAATTCATACCTTGTCGAACGATCAACGGATGGCGTATCTTTCGTACAGCAATCGTCAACGACTTCCAAAGCATACTATGACACCAACGTTGTATCAGGCACTGAATATTATTATAGGATCAAGAGCCAGAATAAAACGGGGGCGACCGAAACCTCACAAATCGTTTCAATTGAGCCGACCGGACGCTATACAACTCCGCCAAACCTTGTGAGCGGCCCGGATGTAAGCGTTAGCCCAACCTCAATCGTTGTCAAGTGGGCGACAGATCGTGCCAGTAGCTCCTTTGTGCAAATCAAAGAAGGCAACTCCTTTGTTTCCGAACAGGGGCAAACAGAGCAAGTAACTTCGCACGAAGTAAAAGTGGTGGGGCTCCGTTCGCAAAAGTCATATGCATTTAATATCCGTTCGGTTGATATTGACGGTAATGTTTTGACTGGCAGCGAAAAACAATTTACAACGGCTAACCTGCCAAGTATTTATGATGTTTCAATTAATAACATCACCCTTAATTCGGCGTTGATTAATTTTAAAAGTACAGCTATCGCCAACTTCGAACTCCATTATGGAGAAACGGCAAACTATGGCACGATTATCCCCGAAATATCCGGTTCTCAAACTACAAATCACAGCTTATCGTTAAGCGGACTAAAACCCGGGCAGGTATACTTCTTCAGGCTTATCGGTGAGGACCCGGATGGCAATGAATTACGCAGCGATAATTCTTTTTCGACCTTGCCACAGCCCGAGGTAACCAGGTTTGAGATTGAGCCGATTAAGGACAGGCCAACGACAACGGTAAAAGTAACCTGGCAAACCAACGTTGGCACCGATTCGGTAGTAAAATATGGTGTGAATGGAGTTGTATACGATGAGAAATCGTCTTCAGAGTTAGTGAGAGACCATAGTGTTGAACTTCCAAATATGGCAGATAATAGTAAATACAGTATTTATGTCACTGGCAGAGATCAGTTTGGCAACTTGGCTACTTCAGAAAAGAGAGAGTATGTGACACCAAAAGATTCGAGAGCCCCGAAAATTTCTAACGTCACAATGGAATCATCAAACATCGGCAGCAACTCGAGCGGTAAGGCGCAAATCGTCGTTTCATGGAAGACGGACGAGTTATCAACCAGTCAAGTAGAGTTTGGCGAGGGAGTCAACAAGGATAGTTATACCAATAAAACCGTTCTGGATTCAGCCTTGACGAACAACCACTTGGTCGTTATCTCCAATCTTGATCCCGGCAAGCCATATCATCTGCGAGTTGTTTCTTCTGATAATTCAGGAAATCAAACCGTTAGTGATGATAGCTTGATTGTTACCGGCGAAGTTCCCCGATCTGCTTTAAAAATTATCTTGAATACACTGCAGAATATTTTCGGCTGGATGGGTAACTTTTTAGACTGATAACGACAAGGGATTAAACATGCAAAACCAACACGAAATAATTATTGAAACTGAAAATTTAGGCAAAACCTTTTTTGTCGGTAGTCGAGAAATTGAAGTCTTAAAAGATGTCAATTTAAAAATATTCAGTACTGAGTTTGTCGTTATTTTCGGTCCCTCCGGTTGTGGTAAATCAACTTTGTTAAACACTATTATTGGTCTTGAAAAGCCCACCCATGGAAAGGTTTTTACCCGCAATCAGGAGATCTATGCCTTAACGGAAGATGAGCGGGGAATTTTACGTTCTAAGAAAATGGGCATAATTCACCAAATGTCATACTGGGTCAAGGCGTTAAACGTGCTTGAAAACGTCGCAATGCCACTTTTAATTGAGGGCGAGAAACAACACAGAGCCTTTTTACATGCCGAGAAAATATTAGAAGAGTTGAGTATCATTAATTTGGCTGACCAATTACCGAACCAACTCTCTGGCGGTGAACAGCAGAAAGTAGCCCTGGCTAGAGCTCTCATTACCAACCCATGGATTATTATCGCTGACGAACCGGCGGGCAACCTCGATAGCAAATCAGCGGATGAAATGATGAATTTACTGGTTAGGCTTAACAAAGAGACGAAGAGAACGATTGTTTTGGTTACCCATAATCAAGACTGTTGGGAGTTAGGCAACAGAAGGCTAGAAATGAAAGATGGTCAAATCATAAAGGATGAGTATCATGGATAGAAGATTTATTTTAAGAATTGTCTACAAAAATTTAAGATCTCGTAAACTAAGAACGCTTTTGACGTTGTCGGGTATTGTCATAGCTATTTCGGCAATTGTTTTTCTTCTATCATTTGCCCTGGGAATCGAAAAGTTAGTGACGAATGAAGTGACGAAGGGGGATGCTTTTTTGCTGCTTGATGTCGGCACCGGTAATTCTCAGCTAGTCAAGCTAGATGAAAAAACAATATCCGAAATCAAGGATTTAGCGGATGTGAGAACTGTTTCCGGTATTATCAACATAGGCGCAAAAGCCCAGGCAAAAGATAGGACGGCTGATATATCGTTTTACGGTACGGATAAACAATACCTATCGTGGTCGGGCTTAACCTTGCAAAGCGGACAGAGCTTGTCTGATAATGCGCGCAAAACAATAGTAATAAATACAGCTTATGCCAAGTTGCTACAGCTGTCACCACAAGACGCTTTGGGGCAAGGCATTAAGTTTGACTTTACCATACCAAAAGAATTAAACGATCTGTCTGAAGAAAAAGTTGTAGAAGGCCAGAATTATGTGGTGGTCGGAGTTGTCCAAGACGATTCGGCGCCAAAAGCCTATACACACTATCAAAATTTAATTGACTTAGGAGCAACCAGCTATAGTCAGCTCAAGGTAGAGGCAAACTCTAAAAACCAAATAGAAAAAGTACGCAAACAAATTGAAAGCACCGGTCTCAAAACACAATACGTTGGCGATACAGTCTCGCAAATTGAGCAGGTTTTTGTGATTTTCAAAGTAGTTTTAGCAAGTTTTGGTTTCGTTGCTCTTATAGTCGCACTGCTTGGGATGTTTAACACCCTAACTATTTCCCTACTCGAAAGAATAAAGGAAATAGCCTTAATGAAAATGTTGGGTATGAGAAATAAAGATATTAAAAAGATTTTTGTTACGGAAGCAACTATCTTTGGTATTGCTGGTGGCTTATTCGGCTTATTCGTCGGAATTATTTTAAGCCAAATTGCTAATATGATTCTTAATTATTATGCAACACGCTCCGGAGGCGAACCTGTTTCAGTGTTCTACTATTCGCTGAAGTATATTTTAATAATCTTTGCTGCTTCATTTTTGGTTAGTTTTGTTACTGGTTTCTACCCGGCACGTAAAGCAACAAAAATAGATTCGCTAGAAGTTTTGAGATACGAATAGCTCTCGATGGAGACGTAAAGGATAAATGGAAAGGAACCTTTGTTTGTTTTGGAAGTTCTGACTCTAATATCAAGACATATGATGTAGAAAATCTAAAAGAGAATCTATTTTATAAATATAGCTTCGACAAAAATACCGGCCAAAGAATTTTTTTAGTGAATAATAAACAATATTCAATTAACAAAAATGGCGATTTGGGTGTTTTAATGAGAATCAGAAACCCTTGGCATAAAAAATTTTATCTTTTCGTTTGCGCTGGTTTAGGAGAATGGGGTACATCTGGATCTGCTTATTACTTGTTCCAGAACTGGAAACAACTTTATAAAGAAAACAAGAACAAAGACTTTTGCTATTTAATAAGGGTGCGGCCTGACTCTGATGAATCTGCAATAATTGAAGAAAAAATTTAAACCTTTTTATACTGTCTCGTTTGTCTCATTTTGGTTCCGGTGCCCTTCGGCTCGCCAAATGAAACATAATTAATAAGCTGCCGCAAGGTAGCTTATTTTATTAATGCCGCAAAATAGCCCTTTTGCTAAGTACCTTTTAGGTTTAAGCGTCAGTTTTTATTTAGTGGGTCATAACAATCAAAAGCCTGTTGCCGTAATGTATAATATAATTATGAATAATACATATAATTGGTATAGCCTATTAAAAAAACCTACTTGGGCGCCACCAAGCTGGCTTTTTGGGCCAGTCTGGACAGTGCTGTATGTTATTATCGTCGTAACTTTTGGCGCCGTATTTCACAGAACTTACAAAGGGGAACTTTCCGGGCTAGTGGCTTTACCTTTTGCCCTGAACCTTCTATTTAACTTTGCCTTCACTCCGCTTCAATTTGGCCTAAAAAGTAACATTCTTGCTGCTATCGACATTCTTCTGGTCCTTGGCACGCTCATCTGGGCTTTTTACGCCCTATGGAATGTATCTCCGGATTTGCATTGGATTATTTATGCCAACATTCCATACCTATTTTGGGTCATATTTGCTACGGTATTGCAATTAACAATTACATACCTAAATAAAGTTAGCGTTTAAGTCAGTTCAAGCGCCTCTCGCTTCGCCAAATGGAACATACTTAATAAGCTGACCTTATGGTCAGCTTATTAATATTAATGACGCAATTTTATTCATCTGCTAAGTACTTTCTATGTTAGAATTTAAACAGGAGGGAGTGTTGAATTTAA
>JAQUMB010000008.1 GCA_028718325.1 Patescibacteria group bacterium | reverse complement strand
TCAACCAGACAGCTTTTCAAAATATCACTCATAAACTCATTCAAATTTAAAAAATCACAACTCCTTATCAGTCGGGGCATAAAGCCCAAGTGATTTTCTAAATGTTCATTCACTTTTCGTTCTTTTTGAAAACTGATGGTTGGGAGGTAAAAGCTAAGAGCCAATAGCAAATAGCCAATAGCTTCTCTATTAACTCTTTCTTATTCCCTAATAGTTTTTAAGACTTCACCTAAGGTTGTTACACCGTTCAGGGCTTTCAATATGCCATCTTGCTCCATTGTTATCATCCCGTCACTGCAAGCAACTTCTAGCAATTCTGAGATTGTTGCTCCCTCGTTTATTTTTTTCTGTAGATTATTACTGGATTCTAAGAGTTCAAAAATGCCGATTCTGCCCTTAAACCCAATCCCCTGACATTCATCACAGCCACCGCCTTCATAAAAAACATAAGGTTCTTTCGGTAAAAAATCTTTTGGTACTTTGGCAATAATTTTTTCTAGTTCACTTAATTCATATTTATTTGGCTGATATTCGCGTTTGCATGATGGACAAATTTTACGAACCAACCTCTGAGCGATAATTAAATTGGTGGAAGCGACTACCAAGGGGGCATCGCCTATAAGATCAATCAAGCGTTTGATGGCGGTAATTGCATCATTGGCGTGAAGGGTAGATATCATCAAATGTCCGGTCAGAGCGGCTTGCAATGCCGTATCGGCAGTGGCACTATCACGAATTTCCCCAACCATTATGATGTCAGGATCCTCACGTAGGATAGCCTTGAAGCGATCAGCAAATGTCTCACCTTCGTTGATTTGTGACTGGGTGACCCCTGGCATTTCGTATTCAATTGGATCCTCCAGGGTGATAATCTTTACTTCTTTTGTATTTAGGACATTAAGTATCGAGTAGATGGTTGTTGTTTTTCCTGCGCCGGTTGGTCCAACCAGGAGAATCATCCCGTGTGGACGCATCAAAGATTTTTTAAGTCGTGGCTCATTGTATTCCGAAAAGCCCAGTTCTTCTATTTTTAACATTTGGCTTTGGGTATTGAAAAGACGCATAACTATGCTTTCACCGTGCATACTTGGCATTGTTTCGATACGAACACCGTAATCAAACTCATCTGTACGAATAGCAAAGCGTCCATTTTGTGGATACTCGGCGTTTAATTTTAAGTTTGACCTTAATTCTATTTGAGACAAAAGATATCGAAAACGATCAACTTCAACTTTGGCCGCTTCATGCATTACGCCATCTAGTCGCAGCCGGATAATAGCCCCATCCTTTGATGGTTCAATATGGATGTCTGACGCTCCAACTGTAAAACCTGAAAGCAGAAGAATCTTCAATAAATCTTGAATGGGCGCTGTTTTTAGCTGTTCATCCAGCTCAGTAAATGATTTATAGGCCTGAGTTCTCGTAACATCGATGTACCCAGTGTCGCTATCAGGAGGTATATATTTGTTGATGTGGTCATACTTTTCAAGCCAATCTGCATAAGAAGGTTCTGAGATCAAGGCTAAATTAACAGCCTTGAATTTATATAATTTTTTAAGGTCAGCAATAAGTGGTGAGAAATCTAGTTTTGGGTTTGTTGTACCTAAATATAGTTCTTTTGAAACAACTTTTAGGGGAATGGCCTTGTATTTTGTTGCTTCTTCAAGTGATAAATAGGATAAAACATCATCATGGATAGAAGATTTACGGAGATCTGCATACCAAACGTTAAATTTTTTAGACTCTTCCCTGACCTGTTTCTCAATCCCGTCTCGGTAGAGGTCTCTTGAGACATTACTTAAATCTTTTTGTGCCATAACTTAATTTTATTACACAAAGGAGTTATCGAGAAGCGATTCTTTTCGTTGGTTTCAATTTCGCTGAATGTAAAACTTGGCGGGACAGTCCGGTCTGGAACCTTTTGCCCCTTTCTGAACATATGAAATATTACCAGAAAACAGCCTAAATTGATAGGTTTTTGGCACAAATGACACAGTATAAAAAAGGACCTGTGTCAGTGTGTCAGACCCCTCGTCAGAGATTAACGATATCACCACTTTTAGTGACTACCTGGCCAGGTTTCAGCTCTTCCTTAAGTTCAGCATAAATCACTTCTTTATCGTCGATTCCGCGCAACCTGCCCGAAAGTAACCCCAATTTATAGCTCACACCATCGCTCATTACCTTCCAATTGGTGTTATCGAGCATTTTAGTCAAAGATTTCTTCAAATCGCTACGGCTGTGGCCTTCATCTCGGCCACTCTTGGTGTCTTGGACGGTAAAGGTAACAATCAGGTCTCTGGTGACCTCTGTGTTGGTGATTACAAGACCTTTAAAGTCATCTGCAGAAAGTTTCTTAGCTAATAGGTCAGAAAGCTCAGCAATGGTAAGCTTTTTAGTATTTTTAGCTTGTTCATAAATCTCTTTGTGCTTTTCTTTGTCTTCCATCTCCTCGGCCAACCTCTTCATTTCTGGCAAATCGTAAGTTTTGTAACGACGATAATCCTCACCTTCCTTTTCGGAGATACAGAATAACGCCCGATCTTTCTCAAAGTCAGAATCTATAGTTTCCTTTTTGGGCTTATCGTTCAGATCGAGTACGAACTCATCTATATTGCCACAATTGAGACAAGAGTACTTTGTAACAACCTTGGTTTTGGATTTGATATATTTCTTTTCCCATTCTTTACGACATTTTGGGCAAAAATCGTTCTTAAAAACATAGGGTTCACCGTCATTGTAGAAAGCCTTCTTCTCCTTGCAGGGATCACAGCGGTACATAAATAACATTCGGAGATTGTTATCGATATCCTCTTCTAGTTCATCAACCATGAGTTTCATTTTTTGATTACATTTAGGGCAATAGGCGACTGGAGCAGGATGGGTTGCGATAAAGTCGTCACGTTCCTTGTCTTTTTCCATCCACTCCTGGATTGTGTCCTTACGCCTTAGGTATCGGTCGCCTTTACGAAAATAGAGCGGAAGTTCGATTATGGCATTACAAAACCTTTGTTGCTCTTTCTTGCTTAGCTTTTTGACACCATCGGGCAAACCTCTTTCAGTACAAATTCTAATCCAGCTACGACAATCCTCGACTGTGTGTCTGTCATAGAGATCTTCGTAATAAGTTTTATCTCTTATATATTCCATATATTATCAACCTAACGAGTCGGGATTAGTCCCTCAAATTCTTTGGCAAAAAGACGTCGACTTCATTATCTGAAAACGAAAACTCTTCATCAATCTGAAGTGCTTTCTGAGCCTTCTTATATGCCTTTGCATTCGTTGGTAGCGCGTATTTGTAAATAATCGCCAATGCCTCACCTAGATGGTCTCGCCTATCTACTATCTGGTTGTCACTCAGTCTATTACTCTTGATATCTATGAGCAAGTTAATATATCGGTCCCTTAAATCACGCAAGTCTCTGGCGGTGACTCGATAGGATCTTGCGCGCTCATCAGGCCTAAAAGTTAATTGATAAGTCACAAATCCGAAGGTAAAAACTGTGATTAGTGGACTAACAAATGATATTAGTGTATTTGATATGTACCCAGTAATAACAATTCCGAGTGCAGATAGGATAATCAAAAAGAGGTTCGTCCATAAAACTATCCTCTGCTTATAATCTTCCATGTCAGCAGCTTTTTCATATGTTTTGTGAGTATAGACAAGACGGCCATACGCTTCTTTTAAGTTATCAAAGTCCATATACTGGCTCTCCTTTCGTAATTTCAATTGGAACATTAAGATGTCCGATGGCAACACATTTGCCCTGAACGACTAAATAACACTCAACATAGTGCCTGCCTTTGTACCTAGAGTGTTCTACCCTATTAAGGTGGCCTTGGTCGGGGATAATATCGCCTCTTAAATCGTCCTTGGATTTTGCCTCTGCTCCGTAATTCCTAACTTTCCAAAACACTTGGTAATTACTGCCGAGAATGCTTGTCCTTTGGTTGATAGAGAAGGTAAGTTTTTTATCTTTAAGCAGGTACGAGATCAGGTGTAAAAAAGTTGGACGAAAACCATTTTGCTCTACCAGGCATTCTATATCCACTTTATATCTACTGTCTAATGCTACAGGGAACTTGTTCTCAATATATTCTTCGTTGGCAGAATAATCTTCGGCTGAACTTTTTGAGACAGTTTCAACTTCAACTTTAGGAAAGTCGTCACCAAAAATCTTTTTCCACTCCTCGACTGCTTCACCAACCCTATCCCCACCTTCGTATTCAATGGCCTTCTGCGATCTGTCCAGGGCGGTCTGAACAGGACCTTTGTCGTTTTGGCTAACGGTTAGAAGCAAATATTGGAATAAGCCGTTAACCAAAACCGAGTAATCCTGATTAAAATCATTGGCCGTGAGAAAATCAATCACGGTTGCCTCGATCTCAAACGATTTTAGGTCTAAAGAAACGCATCCACCCGCCCATTTTTTGATCATTCTTACGAGAGCTTTGGTTTTCCCACCCGTAACATTATTCGAGGTCGACAGTGATGAAATCTCAGATCTGTAGTCTACATCTTCCCATCTACCCCCACTGGAAGTGTCTGCTATTTTAAACGTTCCGTCTTCGTTTTCCCAAGCTGGTAATAGCTCAACGTTATGACATCCTTCACTAAATTCGATTACCACGACCTTGCCCCAGGCCTTGATACTTTCAGTTGTTGGGTAGGAACCTTTCAAGATATCTCTAATATCTTGAAGGAGTTGTGACTGGGCACTTGAAGTGTTGTCGTTGTAAGATTCAAACTTATCTTGCGGCATAATAAAAATCACATCGACATCTCTCGGCGGTCTGATTGAAGTATCTTTACCGAAAGAGCCGATCAAAAACTTCGTTTTGCCAGAGTATTCAATTTCGGGATACAGATTGTCATGTACTCTCTTACAAACACCATCATATTTTGTTCGAGCATCCTCTAATTGAGCCGAGGTAAGCTTAATGTTTTCATGTAATTTCTCAAATTCTCTGTTCAGGCCCATTACGCTCCTCATATATTAAAATAGTCACCCCCGTGGTGACCCTCAGATTACATTATATTCCTTTTAGCCCGCTAAAAAAAGTATACAGATTACTTACAAACTACACAGTGTAGGTATTCGAATGTTTTATTATCCTTATAGTCCCTGTTATTATCAGCCTTGTATCGAGCATATTCTTTCTTAAAACAGCGGTATTCGCCCTTTTTACTCAAGATTTCCTTCAAATCAGCTTCGCTCAAGAGACCTTCGTTATTGTAGCTAACAAAAATGTATTTAGTTTTTGCTTTTTGGATTAAGTCCTCGAAAGCTTCCTTAACCTTCCCACGTGAACAGTATTCAGATTTCTGGTGTTGATACTCTCTAAGCCCAGTCTTACCCTTGATCGTTGGGTTATCATTTCTCGCTATTGTCTCAAGCATATGATAGTTAGTAGCGTATTGCCTTTCGTTGTAAGGCGGGTCAAGATATAATACATCACATTCAATTTCATCAATCAAAATATTTGAGTCTTTGTTGTGAACCTCGTGTTCTTTTTTATTAACAATCACAGGTAGGGGCTTTAGTACCAAATCTGCAAGTGCAGACTTTTTAAACTGTTTCAGGAAAGCCCCGTATACGGAAGCCGTGTTCGCGTATTTATCCGTCGATTCAATCAGCGAGGCTAAGAGTTGGAAATATTCGTCCTCAGTGATTAGGCTGCTGGTTTTCCATTCTTCAATTTTTGTTCGTATGGCGTCGCACTTACTGGCATTCGCATCGGTAAAATACATCCTAGAATATTCGAATCCCTCAGTTCCTCCAACGCTGTAGTTGTTGTAGATAAACCCCTTTTTACCATCTAGCGAATTAAGGTATTCAAAAACTTTTTCAACGTTTTTTCCGCTATCCTTAGCAGTAAGTCCCGCGATATTTTTGTTAAGGCCACTAAATAACAATGGCTTGTGGTTGCCAATAAAGTGTCTATTCATCACAAAGCTGTAATATTGCATATCGTTAGCGATAACCTTGTGCCCCTTCTTTTTGTAGTGTTGGCCCACCACACCAGTACCAGCAAAAATGTCACAAAAAGTATCAAAGTTATCACCAGTAACTTCGGCTATCGTTTCGTCAATAAAATTTAATAAGCTGTATTTGCTACCGATATAGTTCATATGTAAATCTTAACAGATTTACAACGTCTTGCGAAGCTACTTATTGGCCAGATCCTGGTTTAATCTCTCCTTCCAGGAGGAGGGGTTATGCCAACCGCAACCCACACAAGTATCTTCATACTTTTCTGTGCCGCTATAGAAATAATTTACCCCCAGAAATGGCTGTCTTTGATTTGTTCTCTTACATTTTTCACAATACCTGCTTTTTAGCAGATTGTGCTCTCGGACTAACAGCATATATCTATTGCGAAGTTCTGCATCGGTTGCGGTTTCACTCAACTCTGCCTCGGAATCATTCCACCTGATTTCAGGGACTCTATGATCAATTTCAATCGCCCTACCAGTTGGCTCGTAACCCAGTATTTCGTCCATATTATTATAAAGATCAAGAATGCGTTTACGTAATTTGTTGCTGAAGGCAATTCTCTTTATGGGTTCAGCAACCCTTTCGAGAGAAGTCAACCTCCGGTGTGGTGTATTTCTTTTGCAGTTCTCACAGTACATATTCTTTGCCCAGTTCGAGCCGACTTTCTCCAAATCAAACCCGTCTTGACGAATTCCCTGCAGGGCTTTGGCTGGTTGTGAACCAGGGAGCTCACACTCGGAACAGTGCCACTCTAGATCGCTTAACACCTCAAAAATCTTACTTTTTTGAGTACTGCTAGAGTAAGGGTTATTTACTTGATTCATTTAAAACTCCTTCTTAAAAATATAAATATATTCGTGTTTAAACAGATAATAATCGCCGTGCAGTGACCTGTATTTCCATAGCGCTTGTTGACCGTTCTTGGCTCTGTTCCCCTCCATATTCTTCACCACGATGCTCTTAAGCTTTAGCCCTTTCTTTTGGGCAACAGCCATTAAATAAAATCCAAGCGGAATCCATTCACCAGCCGAGTATTTATCACCGATCACAATAGCAAGATAACTGGGCTTATCCATAATTGAAATGGTCCTGTCTAAAACCCTAGAAAACTGTTCAATGAATTCTGG
This sequence comes from Patescibacteria group bacterium, assembly GCA_028718325.1. Lineage (GTDB taxonomy): Bacteria > Patescibacteriota > CPR2 > UBA1875 > CAIMLA01 > JAQUMB01. The sequence continues at coordinate 27,777 of JAQUMB010000008.1, read as the reverse complement.
TTGACTGCCAGCATTTGAAAGATCGTTTTTATCATTAGAGAATCGAATAATATCAAAATATGGTGGATGTAATATCGACAGCTTAACCCTTTTTTCACCGAGAAGATTTTTGGCTTTTTTATAAACATCGTCAGTTGCGCTGTCGCCAACAATTAATTTAATACCATTGGAGTCTGTGTCAATCTTAGACTTGATATTAGAAATTAATGTCGGTTGAATATCCACCCCTATAAGTTTTCTATCCAGTGTCTCTGCCTCAAATGCAGTCGTGCCACTACCGATAAACGGGTCAAAAACGATATCCCCAATTTTAGTATACCGAAGGATTAGCTGCCGGGGTATTTGTGGGACAAAATTACCGTGATAAAAACCGCTATGTTTTCCGCTCTTATCTCTTTCTGGGATTATCCAAAGACTATCAGTCCAAATCTCTGAATTTTTCCAATCAGCTTGTTGTTTGTCTTTTTGGTCAGCCATATAAGTATTTTACGCTGAACGACTGTCTAGTGTCCACTTGAATTGCCACCAGATGAGAGTGATAATTAATTAAGATAAAGCCAAAAGGATATTGCATGGAGCAGATTTCTTCGAGACAAATGAGGATGATGCAAAAGCTGGAATATAATCTATATTTTCATCAGCTTATTCATGATCTCCATGGGGAAGAAGCTACTTTTGATGTTCTATTTAATCTCAGAAAGCTATTAAGAGAGAAGGGCATCGCCAGCCTCTCCCTTTACTGGAATGACTTATTGAAGTTCAAAATCGAGAATCCCGACATTAAGCTCTCGAGAATTCCAATCGGTGGCGCGCATACTTCTGACACTGTGGACTCTAACGGTGAGCACCACCACTTGATATATGTATACCCTGAAACATCGGTCAGGGATGTACGGCGAGCTTTTAAATGCATCCAAGACAAGTTCCCCACAAAAGAAAAAGTACAGCCACTGGGGGACCAAAACGAAGAGGTCTATGACATTATATTCAAGGAATTACTAGCGGGTAAAAAAGCGGCGGAAATATTCGATATTTTCAATGATGATGAATCTATTGAGTATCCTGTGGAGCGGAAGACCATTGATTCCATAATCAAGAAGATGAAAAAAGGACTCTAGCACACAGAAATTTCTTTGTGCACAAAGGACGAGGTTATGCCTCGTCCTTTTGTATTAGATGATAAAAAGAAAAAACTTAAAAAAAGGAGAAAACATGAACAGTCAAAAATTAGAAACCGTCTATGTCGACATCGACACGCTAAAGGAAAATGAGTTTAACAAAAGACTCTGGCCAGATAAAAACATTCGAGACCTCGAAAAAAGTATCAAGGATCATGGAGTCATCTCCCCGCTACTGGTCAACTCAGCACCGGGTAGAGAAAATATCCTACTTTCGGGTCATTTCAGAGTTCACGTTTTGAAAAAGCTAGGATACAAGCAAGTTCCTGTGAATTTCATTTCTGTACCCGACATAGAGAAGGAAAAGCGTATTCTACTAACTCTCAACAAAGTAGAGGGAGAATGGGATTACGAGGGACTAAAGGAGTTTGATATTGGTACCCTTCTTGATATCGGATTTGATGATTCTGATTTATCTGCAATTTGGAGCGACGTACTGTCGGTCGAAGACGATGATTTCGATATTGATAAGCAGTTAGACGAAATCAAAATACCGAAAAGCAAGCTTGGGGATCTCTACGAATTAGGCACGCACAGGATCATCTGCGGGGACTCAACTGACCCAGCAGTTGTCAAACAGTTACTTGGTAAAGACGAGGTCAACGTCTTGAGCTGTGATCCGATCTATAACATCTCATATAGTTACTCTGGGAAGAACAACAAATATGGCGCCGAGGTAGAAGACAACCGTTCCGATGACGAATACCGTGAATTACTCAAAAAGAGTATTCAGAACGGTCTGTCGGTTTCGAGTGAAGACCTACATTGCTTCTACTTTTGTGACCAACGATATATCGGATTACTTCAGTCACTCTATGCCGAGCTTGGAGTCGACAGTAAGCGGGTAGCCCTTTGGATTAAGAACAACCAGAGCCCTACCCCTCAGATCGCATTTTCAAAATGTTACGAACCGTGCGTCTACGGGATTAAGGGCTCCCCATATCTAAGCCCCATTAACAATCTTAATGAAATTCTCAACAAGGAAATCGGTACGGGTAACCGCACTATCGATGACATCCTCGATCTGCTCGATATCTGGCTAGTGAAGCGGATGCCGACATCTGAATATGAGCATGCCACAAGCAAGCCTCCAACGCTCTATGAAAAAATGCTCAGAAGGTGCTCTAAACCGAATGATGCTGTTCTTGATTTATTCATGGGAAGTGCCAGTCAAATGATTGCCTGTGAACAGCTGAAACGGAAGTTTTATGGTGTTGAGCTCGAACCAATTTACGTGGATTTGGCAATTCGAAGATGGGAGGCGCTTACTGGTCAAAAAGCCAAACTTATCAGCGAAGGAGGTCAAAATGAAAGTAAATAACGGGGATCTAATAATCCTTGGTCAGCACCGCTTGTTTTGCGGAAGCTGTACTTACCCAGAGAATATAAAACAGCTGGTTGGCACAGAGAAGATAAATGTGATTGCGAGTGATGTTCCCTATGGGATCGCGGCTGTTGAGTCAAAACAATATCTAAAAACCAATGGCTCGAATCGGGCAATCGAAAATGATCAATTGCAATCCGAGAGTCAGTACCAACAATTCATGCAGGAATGGCTCTCGGTCATTAAGCCATACCTGAATATTCCAAATACATGCTATATCTTCAATGCCGATAAGATGGTTTTCGCCCTCAAAGATGCACTAGATGCAGAAGGGTTTTACTTTTCGCAACTGCTAGTCTGGGTCAAAAATCAAGCCATCATCGGGCGACTTGATTACCTCCCTCAGCACGAGCTGATTGTTTACTGCTGGTATGGTAAACACAAGTTCAGAAAATCTAAAGATAAGAGTGTGCTTTTCTACCCCAAACCGAATAAGAGCAAGCTACACCCTACCATTAAACCAATCGGATTAATGAGAAATCTAATACTTAACAGCACGGAGATCGGAGATATCGTCTATGACGGTTTTCTCGGATCGGGTACCACGCTACTGGCCTGTGAGCAGACCAAACGGCGTTGCTTTGGGTGCGAGGTCGATTTGAAGTATTGCGAAACCATTATTGATAGGTATGAAAAGTTAAGTGGCCAAAAGGCCAAGAAGGAAGGTGCTAATGAATGAAGTAAAAACTAAAGAGCTTTTTGTGGAACAGCTACGCAAGACCCCGATTATTCAGGTTTGTGCGGAGAAGCTGGGCGTCAGCCGCTCAACATTCTATCGTATGAAACGTAGCGACAAAAAGTTCAGCCAAAAAGTCGATGAAGCTATTTTTGAGGGTCGCCAAATGATAAATGACCTCTCGGAATCAAAGCTGATATCGGCAATCCACAGCGGGAATTTAACTTCGGTCATGTATTGGTTAAATCACAATCACGCAACCTACTCTAACAAGTTAGAAATTGTAGGAAACCTCTCGGTTAGTAATGAGCTGACCAAAGAGCAAGAACAAGATATTAAAAGAGCCCTCGCGCTTGCAAACATAAAGGAGGTCAGAAATGACAAACAAAAATAAGGAAGTTAGAAAATTCGTAAACAGCGTAATAAGGAACGCTGACAGCCGTCGGGAAGTAGTTAAGAGGAGCCATCTGTATTTCTTTTGCACCTACTTCAGTAAGTACATCACCTATGAGATGGCGCCGCTCCACCACCAGATGTTCAAGATAACTCAAGACAGTAAAAACCCGCTAGAGGTACTTACCGCCTTCAGGGGCAGTGGCAAGAGTACGATTATGACTTTATCTTATGTGCTGTGGTCGATATTGGGGTCGCCTCAGAAAAAGTATGTGGTGATTGTTTCCCAAACTGCCGAACAGGCGAAACAACACTTTGCCACCCTAAAGCGGGAGCTTGAAACTAATGGTCTACTTAAGAAAGACCTTGGGCCCTTCCAGGAAGATTTTACCTGGAATACTGGTGCGCTAATAATCCCCAAGTACAACGCAAAGATTATCGCCGTTTCGACCGAGCAAAGTATTCGTGGAACGAGATTCAACGAACATCGCCCCGACTTGATCGTTTGTGACGATCTGGACGATACCGCATCCGTGAAAACCAGGGAGTCACGTGATAAAACCTACAGCTGGTTTAACTCGGAGATAATCCCTGTCGGTTCGAAATCAACGAAGATTGTAGTGGTGGGCAACCTTTTGCACGAGGATAGCCTCATCAAAAGGCTCGAAGCTGATATAGTCGCTGGCGAGCGAACTGGTACTTACTACGAGTTCCCATTAGTCAACGATGATGACGAAATACAGTGGCCCGGCAAATATCCCACAATGGACGATATCGAGATTGAGCGAAAGCGCGTTGGTAATAAGTTTGCTTGGTACCGTGAGTACCTGCTACAGATTATCGACGACCGTGAGCCCGTGATTGAGAAAAAGTGGGTGCAGTATTATCAGGAGATCCCAACTTTACTTCGAAACCAGGGTTCTGCTTACGCTGGTGGTGTTGACCTTGCTGTGTCAGAAAATAAAAAAGCCGATTACACGGCAATCGTGACCTGCAGAATCATTGGGAGCGGCGACAAGATGAAAATATATATCTTGCCGAATCCAATAAACTCCCGCATGAAGTTACCAGTTACACTTGATAATATCTGCAATCTCGTAAAATCATTCGGCGAAAAAGAAAGTCACAGATTCTACATAGAGGAGGTTGGCACCCAGCGTGGCTTGACTCAACTGCTCGAAGCGAGGGACATCAAAGCGTTTGGGGTCAAGGTCGGCGGAAATGACAAACGCACCCGCCTCTCAATGGTTTCTGAATATATACGGTCGGGTAAGGTGCTTTTTCCAGAAAGTGGTGCCGACGATTTGTTAAAGCAGATGCTTAACTTTGGGGTCGAGAAACACGATGATCTTGTGGATGCTCTGACAACGTTACTCCAGGGGTTAATTGAAGAACCGCCGTCAACGTACAACATTACCCGTGAGGATGTAGTGCAGATGAGCCGTGCACTAAGACGGATGATGTATGGTCCCGAGGATAGCAGTGGCGGTTCTGTGGGGATGGGTTCAGGATCAGGTTGGTCGATAGAATTCGGGCCCGACGGTCTTCCACATCGTCGATATTAGTACTGGACTTCCTGCCCCTTTGCGGTACCCTTGTCCCGTATGGATACCTCAAATATAAAGTTCACTAATACCTCCGCTCGCCAGCTTCCAGGAGAAGAAAACGGCAAGCCCATTGAGGCAGTAGCTCCCACGAAACTGCGGGTCAACTACTGCCTCTACGCTCGTAAATCCAGCGAAGACGACGAGAGACAAGCTCTCTCCATCGATTCTCAAATCAAAGAAATGGCGATACAAGCGGAGATGCAGGGACTGCATGTTACAGAGATTAGAAAAGAGAGTCATTCCGCCAAGGAATCGGGGCAACGGCCAGTATTCCAACAGCTCATAAAAGACGTTAAAGACGGTCTGTTCAGCGGAATTCTTAGTTGGGCGCCAGATCGTTTAAGCAGAAATGCAGGTGATCTGGGCTCGCTAGTTGATTTGATGGACAGCGGTCACATGGTAGAGATACGAACACATGGGCAAACCTTCACTGCTTCACCAAATGACAAATTCCTTCTGATGATTCTATGCTCGCAAGCCAAACTCGAAAACGACAACAGAGGCGTTAACGTCAAACGTGGGATGCGAACCAAGTGTGAGCTCGGCTTTAGACCAAATTTAACGCCCCTAGGATACCTCAATGATCACTATTCGGGTAAAGGGCAGAAGAAGGTCTTTATCGACCCAGAGAAGGCCCCTGTAATCGTTCAGGCTTTTACCAAGGTAGCAGAGGGGCACGTAAGCGGTCGAGACATCTATAACTGGATGAAGGAAATCGGATTTACCACCCGTAGCGGGAAGCTAATGACCTTAAGCTCGATATATCGAATGCTCAATAACCCATACTACTGTGGCATCTTCGAATTCCCAGAAGGTAGTGGCAAGTGGTACAAGGGGTCATATGAACCGATTATCCATAGGGAACTGTTTGATGCAGTGCAGAAACAGCTTGAGGTAGCACCCAAAAGTAAGCCCGGCACTAAAGTATTCGATTATACAAAAATGTTAAAGTGTGGTCGTTGCGGTTCGGGCATCACCGCTCAAGAAAAGTTTAAAAACCGCAAAAACGGTACAAGAAAAAGATATGTTTACTACCACTGCACTCAATCAAGAGACTTTGACTGCCCAGAGCCGTACATCAGAGAAGAAGATTTAAGAGAAGCATTTATTGACTACCTTTCCGAGGTATCAGTTGAGGAAATCGAGAGGAGAGAAGGCTTGCGAACAGAACTGGATCGATTTAGGAGACTATCCTCGGCGGTGCTTGGTCACAAAGCGGGCGAAGAGCAACCCGAGATAAACCTTCACAACTTTGCCAAGTATGTACTTTCGGAGGGAACAAGAGACGAGAAGCGGGAGCTACTAACCTGCTTGAATGCGGAGATACACCTCAAGGACAAGCATGTATATTTAGCCAACTAAAAAAGAGCCTTGCGGGGCTCTCTTTTAGTATAAGGACTTACTATTTAACGGTTACTTTGTAATCTTTACCGTTAGCAGTGACAAGAACGTACCAGCTACCGCTAGCGTACTGTTCTTTGTTGATTTCGTAAACGTCAGCGCCGTTTACGGTGATACCAGGATTTAGATCGCTGAGTATCTTTTGGTCCAACTTCAACTCAGTAGCATAACTACTACTTGCTGAGATGTCGGATTCGTACTTTGTTCCTTTTGAATCAACTAGCTTGAAGCTTGGTTGAGAAAATGAAGCAACGGGTTTATCGGAGGCATTCTTGAATTTATACTGTACTCCAACATATGTACCACCTTGAGATGGTGATTTTGCGAAAAAGCTATCACCGATAGTAGATCGCACCTCAGCCTTAGTGACGGTAATTTCAAAAGTCCCGTTACTAATAGTGTCGCCCACTTTGTAGGTTGTCTCTTTTTGACTATCCGTACCTACCTTTGTGGTGGAATTATTTGAATTACCGCCACCTGCAGCGCCCATAATGACCGCGAGAAGGATAAAAGCGAGTACCCCTGTCCAAATCTTGTGTCTTACGAACCAGTTGCGAAGGTCAGCACCGCAATGCTTACACTTCTTAGCATCCTTGGCAATTTCCTCTTTGCACTTAGGACACTTTATTGTCTCTTCAGCCATGTGTTCTCCTTTTTTAATAATACGCTTAATAATGGCCATACTATAACATAAAGTAATCTAAAATGGTACTTATAGTCCGTGGTTTTATATTCTTCTAAATTCCAAAATAGAACAAGGAGAATATATGATAGATAAATTAGCAAAAGATTTCGGTAACAAGATACGAGAGTTACGAAAGCTCCAGAGAGTTTCACAAGAAGGACTGGCTGATCTTGCAGATCTCGATAGGACATACATCGGTGGAATCGAGAGGGGTATCAGAAACCCATCACTTAGGAATATTGGAAAGATTGCAAAAGCATTAAAAGCCAAACCAAAAGATCTATTCGACTTTTAGACAAATTTTTAATTACTTAGCCCTGAAGAGCCGTAGGCTATTCAGGATAACAACTATTGTTACACCTACATCGGCCATAATCGCGAAAACAAGACTGCTATTCCCTGACATTGCCAAGGTAACAAATAGAATTTTGACACCCAATGAAAAGGCAATGTTCGTATAGATAATATTCTTTGTTTTTCTCCCCAACTTTATTAGACTGGCTATCTTTAGGACATTGTCGTCCATAATCGCAACGTCGGCACTTTCGATGGCAATGTCAGAACCAGCAGCACCCATCGTTATTCCGACGGTTGCACCCGCAAGAGCAGGGGCATCATTAATACCGTCTCCGACCATGGCCACTTTTTCGTATTTGGCAATCAACTCAGCCATTTTCTCGGATTTATTCTCAGGCAGTAAGGAAGCGTAGATTTCCTTGATGCCAATTTTTTTACCCACGAAGGAAGCCACTTTTTCATTATCGCCCGTGAGCATGATTGGGATGACCCCGCTACCCACTAGCGACCTGATTAGGTCTGCGCTCTCTTTCTTGATTTCGTCCTCAACTATGATCAGCCCTTGTATCTTGTCTTTATTGCCGACCACAATCACAGATTTACCCTCTGATTCATTTTTCTTTATTAGTTCAATAGTCCCTTGGTCTATCTTTAGTACATTTTCAATATATCTAGGGCTACCGAGATAGGACACGCTATTACAAACCAGACAATCTCCCTTGACTCCCTTACCAGCGACAGCCTTGAAATTATTCACTGGCTTATAGTCTAGAGCGAGCTCTTTGGCTTTCTTTAAAATACCCACGGATAAAGGATGCTCCGAGAAATGCTCAAGCCCAGCAGCACAGGTTAGAATCTCACTTTCTGTATAGCCGTTTAGGGCAATCACATCGGTTACCACCACCTCACCCTTTGTAAGAGTCCTGGTCTTGTCGAAGGCGATGGCTTTGATACTGCCAATGGCTTCAAGGAACCTGCCACCCTTTACTAATATGCCTCTTTTATTGGCATTGCCCATTGCAGAGAAAACCGCCATCGGTGTTGAGATAACTAACGAACAAGGGCAAGAGATAATGAGCAGGGTCAGTGATTGCAGGAACCAAAAATTGAAATCTTGGCCAAGGATAACTACAGGGACCACTACTAGCAGAATAGAAATAGTCAGAATAGTGGGTGTGTAATAAGTAGAGAACTTTTCAATAAACTCTTGGGTCTGTGATTTGTTAGTTGTAGCTTGAGCCGTCAATCCAATAATCTTGGCGATAGTAGTATTTTCAGCAGTTTTCGTGGCCTTAACTTCAAAAGCACCATTCATATTCTGGGTGCCTGCATATACCGTATCGCCGATGGTCTTGGTCTTTGGGATTGGCTCTCCCGTAATTGTGGCCTCATCTACCATAGATGTACCATTCACGACTTCTCCATCTAAAGGAATAATGTCCCCAGGTTTTACAATAAATATCGCACCAATTTTGACACTCTCAATTGCGACTGGTTCTTTCTCGTCCTTTAGTAGAACCAGTTTTGGCGTTTTGTTGACCAAATCCTCAAGTGCTTTTTTGCTGCGTTTCATACCGATGGTCTCTAGTTCCTCGGCAAGGGCAAAGAGCACGGTTATTATGACCGCCTCTTCGGTTTTACCGAGTAAAAGAGCCCCGATAACTGCGACAGACATCAGTAGATTAATACTAGAAAAATCGAATTTGATTAGTTTTTTCAGACCGCTCATGAATACTTTACGACCGAACACAAATAGAAATACAATCACCAGTGTCCACTCGATAAATGTTGGCAGCTTATAGTTTGTAAAAGAGAGTATCTCAAGTAGCAAAACAACTGCCACCGAGAAGATGAGAATGATAAACTTCTTATTTTTCGCTATAAAGCCCGATGATCCATCTTTTTTAGTAGCGGGATCACAACACTCTGCTTTTGTGTCCGTTGGATTTTCGCAACAACTATTCATTTCTCCTCCCCATGACATACTTTACATTCGCCTTCTTCTTTATCTAGCACCTCCTGTGAACACTCCGAGACACTCTCCAAAATGTCGGACATTGTAGACTCGGGCAGTAGTAGGAACTCTTTTATTCTTTCATCTCTCAGTTCGTAGTAAACATATTTACCCGTTTGTACGTATTTTACGACGGCACAGTCCCGAAGACAGCTGAGGTGGTTCGAAACATTTGATTGATTCAGTTTAGTCTTTTTAACAATATCGCTCACGGTAAGAGGACCATCAATCAGGGTCTCCACGATAGAGAGTCTAGCGGGATCCGAGAAGCCTCTGTAAAACTTTGCCCTAGAGATAAGGTCCTTATTGGTTTTCATATTTCCTCTTGTTTAACATATCATTATCTATTAATATGTTCTTATAATAACATTAAAGTTAGGGAAAATAGAATGAAGAAATATCAAAAGTATACGGCCGTTTTCGTCGCGATCATTATTGTCCTCACTGTAGGTATCGTCTTAGCCTTTTCAAACAATAACAAGCCCACTACTAGTGATCGTGTCGATAAGGCGAACGAAGGGCTTCTTAAAACAGCCAACGATGAAAAGAACCCCGCCTCTGAGATCGGTGTTGGTGAATTTATGATCGACGAAAAGAATTTTCCTAAGGAAATTACTGAGTATAAAGGTGTCGCGATGGTTGACTTCTTTCTCCCAACCTGCCCACATTGCCAGAAAATCGGGCCGGTTATTTCTGCAATTGCTAACGAAACTCAAGGAAAATATAAGATTGGTAAACTAAATGCCAATACCAGTCCCGATATGGCAACGAAATTCTCAATTCAGAGTGTACCAGCTATGATTTTCTTCAAAAACGGTAAAGAGGTCGATAGATTAATTGGAGCAAGAGAAAAAGCCGAAATCCTAGCAAAGCTTGAAGAAGTCTCAAAAAAATAATGAATATCACTTTTCCTCTTGTCATCTCAACTGGACTTCTCGACAGTCTTAACCCTTGTGCAATCTCTTTGTTGCTACTTTATATTGCACTAATGTACTCGATGAAGAAGACCCACAAAACCATCATGATCTTTGGGTTTTTCTATATCACGGCGATATTTATCACGTACTTCTTTATCGGGCTTGGACTGCTGAGGGTTATGCATTTATTCAACTTCCCAGGCCTCTTTGCAATTATCGGCGCCTGGATAAGTATCGGCTTCGGAGTCCTGAATCTCAAGGAGTACTTTTTCCCTAACCTCCCATTCAAGATTAGGATGCCGCTCAACGTGAGAGCCAAAGCTAGCGAATGGGCGCATAAGGCCACTATTCCAACAGCGATTGTCCTCGGGGTGCTTATCGGGATATGTGAATTCCCATGCTCTGGCGCTGTATATATTGCGATTCTAGGCTACCTAAGAAGCAATGAGAGCTTCTTAAATGGCATTATGTATCTGCTCCTCTATAACCTTATGTTTGTCCTCCCACTGGTCCTTGTCTATCTAGTGGCCACAAACAGACTGGTTACGGAAAAACTAATCAATCTTCAGGAAAAGTCGGGTCGCAAGATGCACCTACTACTAGCTGGGGTTATGATTGCCTTGGGTGTTTTTATCCTATTTATAACTTAAAATAGAATAAGTAATAAAGTTCCATAAAACCCAGCATTTTGAGTGTAAAACAACAATTCCAGCCCCATGTGGGGGAGGGCTAAACCAGCCCCCAAGACAATAAAAAGGCCCCCTGTTGGGACCTTTAGTACTTCTTGATTGTTCTTGAGTCTTTGAAGCCTTTTGAAAAAGTTCCACTTTCTATCTGGCGGAGAGGGTGGGATTCGAACCCACGGTAACCTTGCAGTCACAACGGTGTTCGAGACCGTCCTATTCAACCACTCTAGCACCTCTCCACGTCGAAATACTCTTTATGTTTACACAACTCTTTATTGCTTCAACAATTCGAAATTTCTCCTCTTCCCCAAAAATTAAAAATTTTCGGGGATCCCATTTTAAAAAATGGCGTGCCTGGGAGGATTCGAACCTCCGACCTTTAGCTCCGCAAGCTAACGCTCTATCCAACTGAGCTACAGGCACAAAACAATTAAACTTTTTAATTTCTCAAAGTTCTACACAGGGCGTTATTGTAGCTAATAATTACTGTATTTTCAAGAATTTGATGATCGAATCGACAATGGAATCATCATTAGGCGTTTCCGGAACATTTTTTTCTAAGAGAGTTTTGATAGTTAATGCGTCGACACCCTCAAGAAGAACATTTAAATGAGGAGAAAACCTTTTATTTAGTCTGATTTTTAATTTCTGCGGAGCTGAAACAGTGTTTAGCGAAAAGGAATGAATAATATTATAAGGATATATTTTGTCGTCAACATATACTCCAAGTTGAGTTATCCGATACCTTTTCATGGTGGGCGACTGTCTTTTATAAAAATACAAACAAACAGCGATTACGGCTGCGAACCCAGCACCAAAATAATCTTTTTTGTAGACAAAAAACCCTACTATGGCAGTAAATACAACGATAACTCCGATCATCCAATATTTTGTTGTTTCACTTTTTATGTACTCGAGAGATTCCCATTCGAGTAGTGTAGATTCCTTTGGTATTTCCTGTACTAATGATGGCCCGGTCTCTTGGCTTGTTTCCTCCATCAATACTCCTCACACTTTTGTTGGAAAAAGGCAGTGGCATGATCACACGAAGGACATTTTATGGGTGGAGTCAAGCCAACATGAATGTAACCACACTCACGACAAACCCATGTGACTTCTTTATTCTTCTTGAAAACTGTGCCAGCTTTGACCTCGTTCAGTATTTTTTGATAACGTTCTTCATGATGCTCTTCGGCTTTGGCTATTGATCTAAGTCGATTTGCGATATCCTGATGTCCTTCTTTCTCAGCCACATCTGCAAATTCAGGATACATTTTGGTATGTTCAAAGTTCTCGCCACCGATGGCTGCCTTCAGGTTTTCCACAGTTGCCCCAAAAATTGTTGGGGTCTCTGTCTCAACCGAAATGTTCTCGTCACTATCTTTTAATTCATTGATCAGTTTAAATAGATTTTTGGCGTGTTCTTTTTCTTGATTAGCAGTTTCTTCAAAGATTGAAGCAATCTGTTCAAAACCTTCATCTCGAGCGATTTTTGCATAAAAAGTATAACGATTCCTGGCTTGGCTTTCACCAATAAAGGCTTTTGTTAGGTTTTGTAATGTTTCCGTCATTATGCCCTCCAATTACTTAGCTATTATATTCTAGCATATTGCGATTGATGTTGGATATTAATTTAGTTGTAAGTAAAATTGTGGTCTATTTCAAAAGCAACATAATTGCTTCATATTTCGGTCTAATTATTTTTTTAGATTCTTCGAAATGCAGTTTATCCCACTTACGCTTGAGCTTTTCCCTGACAGATTTTTGTGCTTTTTCTTGATCTAGACTTTCATAAACAAAAGCTGCTTTAAATATGCCGCTAATATTATCAAAGTTACTTAAGGCGTCAGCATCCCCAATTATTTGTTCTTCGACAGAAATTCTGTTGTTATTTTGAGATCCTCGATGATTTAAAATACATTTTTTGACAAGCTCAATTTTTTCTTTAGGATAGCCAAATTCTGTTAATTTTTCTTCAGCGATCTTTGCTCCAGTTGTATGATGGTTTTCTCGACCACTGACTATTGCCCCAATGTCATGAAGCCAAGAGGCGATCGCGAGAACCTCTCTGTCTCCACCTAGTTTGTCTGCTAATTCTAAAGAATATTTGGCGACGAATGGAAAATGGTACACAAAAGGCTCATAGCCGTAATGACTAGTAGGCTTTTTACATTCTTCTTCAACATATATTTTAACCTTGGTGACTATATCCATAGTTATTAATGGCGGAAGGGGTGGGATTCGAACCCACGATACCGTTGCCGGTATGACGGTTTTCAAGACCGTTCGATTCAACCACTCTCGCACCCTTCCTAAAGTGCTTATTTTCTGGCGGAGAGGGGGAGATTCGAACTCCCGCGCCGAATTGCTTCGACCTACAGGTTTAGCAAACCCGCCCCTTCAGCCTCTTGGGTACCTCTCCGCAATTGCCTGATAAGCTTATGAATTATAGCTGATTTTGGTCTTTAAAACAAGATAAAGAGTTGGAAAAGAAGTAAAAATTTGCCAGAATAGATCTATGAAGAAACGACAAAAAATGCTTTTTTACATTGGAACGGTATTGTTATTGACGGTACCTGTTGTATTTTTGACTTTTGGTTTTGAGAAAGTTGATCGCTGGAGGATTGAGACATCAGAAAAATTGTTGGTGGAAAGCCAAAATAACCATGATGTGAAAAAAAGTTTTTATATTCTACAAAAAGCAGCCCTGCTTGATCCAACCGAAAAAACATATCTTTTGACCGGAGAAAAAGCTCAGGTGGCTGGCTATGACAGGCTGGCTGCTTATTATTTTAGAAAGATAAAAACAGCCGATGGCTACTATGAGCTTGGAAATATATATTATGAAAGTGTCCAATACAAAAATGCGGAATTAGCTTATATAAAGTCATTAAATAAGGAAATAAATCAAAAGGCCCTGTTGGGGTTGGGTAAGGTATATCTAAAAAAAGGTGACATCGAAAAAGCAAAGAATTTTTTTGGCCAAGCCCTATCGTTAAACAAAGATGACAAAGAAACAGTTTATTTTGCAGATTTAAGCGGGCTTGTTTCTGACAGCAATGTCATAACTGAAATTAATAATATTAATCCAAAGAAAATTGAGTTAGAAGAAATTGCCCACTCCCCTACCCTATCAACAAGGATAAATTTGCTATATCAGTACCTCAAAAGCAGTGATTATCCACAGTTAGCTTACAATTTTTTACAGGATAAAGACAAAGGCAAGCAATTGGATAGAGACGGATATTTACTACTTGCAGATGAATATTATTCTCGAAAAGATTACGACAAAAGTTATCAATATTTACTCTCAGCCAAGTCAACCGATCAATATTATCCACAAACTTATCAACATTTAGCTGACGTAGCTGAATTTCTAAACAAAAAAGATGAGGCTAACCAATATCGTGAATATTTAAAAACTATTACTTGGTAAATATTTTACGGAAGTTACTGATATTTTGGCCAATCAGATATGATAAGTGGTTTTTTCTGATTTAGATTTTCCCAAATTGCTTCAGTAACAAAGGGCATGAATGGATGTAACATTTTCAGTGAATCTTTTAATGTTTTATCTAAAGTATATTGAGCTGCACTTTTCGTTTTATCGTTCTTTCTTATTCTAATTTTAGCCACTTCAATATATTTATCACAAAAATTGTGCCAAAAAAATTCGTAAATTAGTTCTACAGCATGTTGAAAATCGTATCTGGAAAAATATTTTTCTAATTGTTTAATTGTTATCTCTAATTCGTCTAGGATTAATTTATCTTCTTTTGTAAGATTATCCTTGATTGTTTCACGTGTAACAATCTTGTAATCATCTAAATTCATCATAACAAATCTTGATGCGTTCCAGATCTTATTGGCGAACCTTTGGCCGTTTAATATAGCATCCTCACCAAATTTCATATCTTGCCCTTGAGCCGTTTGCCACAATAGACCAAACCTCATGGCATCTGTGCCATATTTTTCCATAAGATCTAGTGGATCAACTCCGGTCCCTAGAGACTTGGACATCCTTTTTCCTTCTTTATTAAACACAGTCGCATGTATATATACGTCTTTAAAAGGTGGCTCATCCATAAATTCAAGCCCAGACATTATCATTCTGGCAACCCAGAGAAAAATGATATCTCTTGCTGTGGCTAAAAACATTGTGGGATAAAAATAATTTAAATCGGACGTTTTTTCTGGCCAACCGAGTGTGGCAAAGGGCCAAAGGGCACTTGAAAACCAAGTGTCAAGCACGTCTTGATCCCTCTCGATCTTATGAGATTTACATTTTGGGCATTCTCTCGTCTTTGTTTCACGTGAAACATTTTCAAGCTCCTCTAGTGCCCATTCTTTTGAAACAATAATTTTTCCACACTCACAGTACCATACTGGCAACTGGTGTCCCCACCATAGCTGTCTGGAGATACACCAATCCCTGATGTTATCCATCCAATCAAGGTAAACCTTTTTCCACTTGTTTGGATGAAATTTAATCTCACTCTTTTTAACAACCGAAATGGCTGGTACAACTATTTTCTCCATTGAAACAAACCACTGTAGAGACAAAAGCGGCTCGACTACCGTATGACAGCGCGAGCAATGGCCAACGCTATGAGAATATGGTTCAACCTTTGTTAGCCATCCACCTTCATCTAAAAGTTTTACAACCGCCTCTCTGGCTTCAAAACGATCCATGCCAAAGAATTGTTCCCCGGCTTCTTTCGTCATTTTACCGTCTTCGTCAATAATAATAATTTTTTCTAATTTATGCCTCTCTCCAATCTCAAAATCTACGGGATCGTGTGCCGGGGTTACCTTTACTGCCCCAGTTCCGAATTCAAGCTCAACGGCTTTATCCGCGACAATCGGAATTTTACGATTAATAATAGGTAAAATTGCTACTTTGCCAACTAAATCGCTAAACTTCTTGTCGGCAGGATTAACAGCTATGGCCGTATCACCCAGCATTGTTTCAGGCCTTGTAGTAGCAACCGTGATGTCTTTTCCGTTTTCAATCTGATATTTTATGTACCAGAGTGAACCTAGTTCTTCTTCATGCTCAACTTCAAGATCTGAGATAGAAGTATGACACCTCGGACACCAGTTTATTATTCGGTTTCCTCGGTACAGATACCCTTTATCATAGTAGTGAGCAAAAGCTTCTATGACTGATTTGCTATAGTCTTTGTCCATCGTGAAGCGAAGACGTGACCAGTCGCATGATGAGCCCAGTTTTTTTAATTGTCCTACGATATGACCTTGATATTCATCTTTCCATTTCCATACCTCTTCAACAAATTTTTCTCGACCAAGATCATGCTTTGTCTTACCACTTTTGGCTAATCTTTGTTCTACCTTGTTTTGTGTGGCAATACCGGCATGATCAGTCCCAGGAATCCAAAGTGTAGGATTCCCCTTCATACGGTTGTATCGGATCATTACATCTTGAATAGTATTATCAAGGGCGTGACCGATATGTAGCGAACCAGTTACGTTTGGCGGAGGAATAGCAACAACAAAAGGTTTCTTTGACTTGTCAATTTTAGGCTTAAAATAGCCATTATCTTCCCATGACTGATAAATTTTATCCTCATGTTCTTTTGGATTGTAGGCTTTTGGCATTTCCATAGTAACTTTATTTATACAGGATTAGCTTGCATAAATCAATTTTAAGCCCGAATCAGGTATTAACTTCAACGGATCGGAAAAATCATTTATAAGAATCCTCTGATATGCTGCAGCTCCAATCATAGCGGCATTGTCGGTACAAAACTTAGATGCTGGAAAATAAAAATCGACATTGTCCAACTTACTTATAGCGGCCGCTAACATTTCGCGAAGCTGTTCATTGGCGGCGACACCGCCGGAAAGCAAAACAGTCTTTATGCCATAATTTCTAGCAGCACGTATTGTGTTACGTACCAATATATCATTGGCGCAAACTTGAAAAGACGCGGCAATGTCATTTATCTTGTTTTTTGATAAGGAATTCGTTGCCTCAAGAATACGAACTTCTCTAAGCACGGCAGTTTTTAGTCCTGAAAAAGAAAAATCCAAGCTTTCGACAGACTCTTCCATGAAGCCATCATTATTACGAATGGGCTTTTGAGTCAGATCAACACGTGGGAAATGGTAAGCTTTTTCATTACCAGTCATAGCGCAACTAGAAATTATCGGTCCCCCAGGATAATCAAGGCCAAGCATTTTAGCAACTTTATCAAAAGCTTCTCCGGCAGAATCGTCAAGAGTTTTCCCGATAATATGATAGTCTAAGTGCTTTCTCATATAGATGATGTTCGTGTGACCGCCGGATACCGTTAAACAGATGAGGGGAAACTTTGGACAGTTTTTACCAGACTTTTCTAACCAATTAGCATAAATATGGCCTTCAGTATGATGCAAAGACACCAAAGGTTTTTTGTTTAAAAGAGCAATGACTCTAGCAGTATTTACTCCGACGATTAAAGAACCGATTAGGCCAGGGCCTTTAGTCACTGCTATAAAATTGATATTGGTGATCTTGGTTTTTGCTTCATCTAACGCTTCTTCTAAGGCAGGAATAATATTTTGGATATGAGCACGGGCAGCGACTTCAGGGACCACTCCGCCATATTTGGAATGTAGGTCAATCTGTGAGGAGACGATGGAACTTAAAACATGGTTACCATTTTCTACTACCGCAACTGATGTGTCGTCACAACTGGTTTCTATTGCTAAAATTTTCACGGGTTCATTTTATCAGGTTATGCTACAATTAAAAAGCTTATGGAAGATTTGTTAGATATATATACAAAGCTAGAAAATAACCTTTTGCAGTCAAATAAATGGGCAAATTTTTATGAATCTCTTGGACGCAAAACTTGGTTTATCTCGTGTGATGAAGATAAATGCTTGGTCATAAAATTAGCTTTATATAAGGATAAATTCTATCTTTATGTTCCCCGCGGACCTCAGTGTTCGACTCGAGGTTGGCATGTTTTTCTAAAAAAAGTGAAAGAACTTGCCAAACAGGAAAACTGTGTGTTTATACGAGTTGAGCCATACAAAGTTCCTAACGGAACACTTAAAAAGCTTGGTTTTAGAAAGGTCAATAAGTATTCACCATTATCTCGACAATTTTCGCCTATGGATACCTTGTTGTTAGATCTGAGAAATGACGAGAGTGTAATTTTATCTGAAATGAAGCCAAAAGGGCGTTATAACATTAGGCTAGCAGAACGTAAGGGAATTAAGGTCCGTGAGAGTCAAAAAGAAGAAGATCTAAAGGTCTTTTATGAACTGTCTGTTGGCATGAAAGAACGTGGGTTCACTTCATTTGACTTTGAGCACTATGAAAAATTACTAAAAAGTTTAAGTAAATCAAAGAATATAAAACTATTTGTAGCCGAATATGGAAAAGAGATTTTATCGATTTTGATGGTTTGTTTTTTTGGTAAAACTGCCATTTATCTTCATGGAGCCTCTGGCGATAATAAGCGAGAATTTATGCCTAACCATCTTGCTCAGTGGGCAGCAATCAAAGAAGCAAAAAAACGTGGCTGCGACGTCTATGACTTCTGGGGAATAGCCCCAAATGATGACCCAAACCATCTTTGGGCTGGGATAACTAGATTTAAGAAAAGCTTTGGCGGTGAGCCTGTGCATTTTTTAGGGGCTTTTGACTTTACCTTTGAACCATTTTGGTATAAAATGTTTTCCTCATTAAATATTGTTAGGAAAGGATTATTAAGAAAATGAAACTCGATTCGGTCTTGAATGTCGGGCGAAAAATAATACCGAAGCCAATCTTTCGTTTATTTCAACCGTATTATCATCTACTTTTAGCAATTACGGGGAATATTAAATATGGTTTTCCAGGTAAAAAGATGATTATAATCGGTGTTACTGGGACAAATGGGAAGTCTACAACGGCAGATTTGATAACAGCAGTTTTGAAAAATAATGGGATTAAAACGGGAATGACTTCGTCAGTTGCATTTGAGATAGCTGGGAAGCGAATAGAAAATAATACTAGCCGAACGACTCTTGGACGTTGGAAATTGCAAAAACTGTTAAGGCAAATGGTTGATGCAGGGTGTACTCATGCGGTGATTGAAGTTGCAAGCGAAGGCATCGCTTGGCATCGAGTTTGGGGAATCGCTTTTGATGTTGCTATTTTCACAAACCTCTCGCCAGAACATTTGAATTTTCACAAAACCATGGAAAACTACCGAAACGCTAAGGGAAAATTATTTTCTGGGCTTGCCAAATCGAAGAAAAAAGGCTTTCCTAAAACAATAATAGTGAATAGTGATGATAAGGAATGGAAATATTTTTATGACTTTGCAGCTGACAAAAAATATACATATGGTCTGGAAAATGGCGAGATTTGGGCAACCAATATGATGTTTGGTGATAGAACGGAATTCGATATAGTCGAAAATGACCAGAAATATCCGGTAAGAGCAAATTTGCCAGCGAAATTTAATGTTTACAATATGCTAGCGGCATATGCGACAGGCAGAGCATTTAGGATAGAGCCAGAGAAAATTATCGGAGGACTAGAATCAGTAAAACTAGTTAAGGGCAGAATGGAAGAGATCACAAATAAACGCGGGATAAAGATATTTGTAGATTATGCGGTTACGCCTGAATCGTTTGAACTTCTATTTCGAGAGTTAAAAAGAGTTACTCCTGGTAGGCTTATCTCAGTTTTCGGAGCGACAGGAGATCGTGATAAGTCAAAGAGACCAAAACTCGGCGAAATGGCAGCCAAGCTGACTGACGAAGTTATTATCACTGATGAAGAATCGTACAGTGAGAATCCTGCAGTAATTGTTGATGCAATTGCAGAAGGCGCTTTCGCTGTTCGGAAAAAAGGCATAGAAATCATTTTAGATAGGCGAGAGGCGATCAAAAAGGCAATCGAAATTGCAACTCAGGGAGACACAATTGTTATCACAGGGATGGGACATGAAAAGTTTAGAAATATGGGTGGAAACAAAAAGATCCCTTGGGATGAGCCAGAAGTTATTAAGGAAATATTAAAAGAACTTAAATAATATTCAGTCATATGTTTATGCCGTTCCTGCGAAAACGGGAGTCCATACAAACAAACTTCTCATTTTGTTCGAAGGATAAAAAATTATTTCCTCATCTTGTTCATTTCTCCTTGATAAGAAATGAACCAGAGAATCAAGAAAATTTGAACTCCTTTATCCTAAATCAATTTTATAGAATACTATCAAAATTGATTTACTCAAAATGTCGGTCTTGCGACAAAGCAAATTTTCGGTGGTATATACTTGAAAACTGATGGTTGGGAATAAAAAGAAGTAATTTTTTAGATTGATAAATGAAAGACGAAAATGCTAAATAGAAAAAGGCCGGTGACAGGTTATAACCTGCAAATAGCACTTACATGCTCACCGGCCTGAGGCCGTACATCGTTCTAGGCGATCAATGAATTCATCTACCAGCCCATACAGGCTCCTCCATTAAGTTGACAGAACGACGAGGAGATTAGCGTAGCATATTCCTCCTCAAGGAGTTTTCATTACCCTGGGGCGGAGCTACCCCCAGCCTTAGCCCCGAAGGACTAGGAGATCCTAGATCACCCCCTCCCGCCTCGGTTTGCTCGGGAACTTACGTTCTCGGGTTACCATGCGGGACTCCTTTCTCGATGTGATCAGGTGCTTGAGCGGAATTTGCGCCGTCGTCGAGGCATGATTTGACCCGGGATTATAACAACACGATCGCATCGTGTTCGGGGATTTCGGTCAGGGGATCGCGATAGTCTGTCACGAGCTCCTATCCTGCCTCGAATCTCTACTGGCGTCAAGGCCTCTCCTCTCTTGTGGACATTAAAACTTAAGGTACCAATTAAAATATAGTTTAGAAAAATAGATTAATCAAGAAAGTTCTAAACTTGACAACGAAACATCTTCAGATTATCCTTAAATTACTCAGATAATTCGGTAATAATCAGGGGGGAGATGATTAACAACTTTATTATGCCAAGGAGCAGTTCTTTTCGCAAAACGGGAAGGGAACTACCGGCAGAAGGAAGTAAATCCACGCATGAGGGGCTTATTCGTATTTGTGTTGCCTCTTTTTTTGTACTTATTTCTTTATTTATACTTAATTTTGTCTTTGTAAATAAAGCCTATGCTGCAGCCAAAACTTGGGATGGAGGGGGAGCTACTAATAATTGGTCGGAACCGGAAAACTGGAATCCGGATGGGGTGCCTCTGGTTGGTGACACAGTTACGATTGAAAGTGGTTATAACGTAAATGCCACAGCCAATGTCAGTAACTCCGGAACGATAACGATTCAAAATGGGGCGGTCGTAAACATTACGGGGGGAACTTTTTCTAGCCTTGGTGCCGGGTCTCAACTTGTTAACAACGGGATCATAAACATAGAAGACCCGGCAAAGTTGTTGAATTTAAACTTTACCAATAATGGAAGACTTAATGTAAATAGTAATGCCACCTATACTCCTTGTCAGCTGACATATTTTAACAATAGTGCTACCGGGGAAGTGATTATAAATAGCACGGTGGTTAGAAACTATGGAGTCGACAACTTTGAAGCTCTTCTTGTAAGTGCCGATCTTAACAACGCCGGTTTAATCAGAACGACAGTAGGCGATATCTATCTTGATCAAGGCGGGAATGTAACAAACACGGGCACAATGGAAACTTTAGGCAGCGGTGATATTTTTATAACGAGGCTAAATCACAACACTAGCCTAAATAACAATGGCGGCATAATACGATCTGTCGGAGGGGATGGCGCTGGTCAGTGGGGTTATGGAGCAATATATTTAGGCATTGACATTACTAATCAAAATGGCGGAAAAATATATAACACAGTAATAGCTGCAAGCTCTGGTTTAACGATAGGAGGTATCGTTCTAAGTGATGCAGTTTTGACTAACAATAACGCAGAAGTATATGTGACTGGCAGTGCGTTTTTATCAATACCGGTTATTCATAACAATAATGGCGGAAAAATATATGCTGCAGGGACAATAAACACCCAGTTTGGCACAGTCATCAATGACAATGCGCAAATCTATCATACAGGTTCAAATAGTTTATGGTTCAATGGAAGTCTGACTAATCAAAACCATGGTGTTATTTATAGTACCAACTCTAGTATTGGTATGGACTCCACTGTCATAAACGATAACAGCGATATTTACGTTGGGCCAAATGCTGAAGGCAATATATATTTTTCCGGGTCACTTACCAATGACCATGGCGGAAGGGTATATGTCCAGGACGGTAACAATATCTCGGGAATTACTGTCAATGGCCTGCTGGTCAATGATAACAGTAGTCAGATATATATTTCTTCCGGACCGGGCATGATGCAATTTGGTCAAACCGTTACCAACAATCACTCAAGTAGTATCAAACATTTAGGTACAGGTACGCTGATTGTCTCTAATGGTTTTGACAACCTAAATGGTAGTTTTTTATTAGGTGGCTCAGGGCAATGGTCCTTTGTTGGCAATTTCTTAAATGATGCCACTTCGATAGTCACTGCGACTTCGGGAACCTGGGAGTTAAGTAAAAACTTTACAAATAACAACTCAAATAGTATCCAAAATATTGGCTTCTATCATAATAACGGGACGATTAATTTAATCGGTATCGGCGTTGGGGCATCTAGCCAAACCCTTTCGGGAAATACGACATTCTATAATTTAACTCACAACCAAACTAAACCCCCGGCAATGAATGAGCAACAAACGGTTGTGTACAATGGTTACGTATATTCTATAGGCGGAGCGGATGAAAATTGGGACAGAGTAGACAGGGTTTTATATGCAAAGATAAACAGCGACGGGTCTATCGGGCAGTTTGTACCGACAACCTCCATGTCACAAGTGAGAACATCTTTTGGCGCGTTCGCCTATAATGGTCATTTGTACGTTTTAGGAGGGTCAAACCAAAACAGTGATTTATTCAACGATGTAGAGTATGGAGATATTAACGAAGATGGCACGATAAGCAATTGGCAATTAGCAAATTCTTTTACTACTCCTCGCTCTGACTTTGCAACAACTGTATATGTTTATGACAGTGAAAATGTGTATGTATATATCTCTGGAGGATATAGTGATTCAGGAGAGCTTGATGATGTTCAATACGCAAAGATAAATCTAATCACCGGAGCCTTGGAAGCTTGGTCGACAACGACTTCATTAACACGCGTTAGCGAGTATCACCAAATGCTGGCAAGTAATGGTTATTTGTATTTTTTGGGTGGTTATGATGGCACAGACGTTTATGATACCGTAGAATACGCGAGCATAAATATTGACGGTACAATAAATGCTTGGCAAGGTACAACTTCTTTTAATACAGCTAGAGCTACCTTTGGTGCGGTTATCAATAATGGCTATATTTATGTTATAGGCGGAGACGATTGGAATGACGCCTTGGCAGGCGTCCAATATGCTCTTATAGATACCGATGATGGCTCGATTGGGGCATGGTCTGCAACTGAATCGTTGGGCTATAAAGTAGCACAAGAAACAGTCAACATAAATAATGGTTATCTATATGAGTTTGGCGGGTGGGACTACGAATCTGATTATGTTTCACAAAACTCTTATACGACCTTCAATCTAGACGGAACAATCAATCCGTGGTCAATAAACCATTCAACCCCAGCTACTCTATACATCCAGGCCAACACCACTCAAATCATAGAGGGCACCTTCACGCTAGAAGGATCAAGTAACGGCAAGGCTTTGCTCAGGAGCACAAGTAGTGGAACACGATTTAATATAGACCCACAAGGGACAAGATATGTTTCTAATGTTGATGTCAAGGATTCATCAAATATTAACGCAACAGTCATCAATCCAGCCGGCTCTGTTGATTCTGGTAACAATATAAATTGGTGGGATGTCCACACCATTATTTCCTCGGCAGGGACAAATGGCGGTATATCTCCTGTAGGAGAAGTTAGTGTTAATCAAGGTGATTCACAACTATTTACAATTAGCGCTGACCCTGGTTATAGAATTAGTAATGTTCTAATAGATGGCGTTTCAGTTGGGGCTATAACGAATTATACTTTCACAAACGTGATCTCCGCGCATACCATCGTCGCATACTTTACAACGAGCGCAACATATTCCATTTCATCTTTCGCCGGGCAGGGCGGGGCTATTTCGCCAAACGGACAAACTATAATAGTTTCAGGCGGGAATCAGACATATACAATAACACCGAACTCTTATTATCATATCGTAAATGTATTAGTAGATGGGGTTTCTTACGGCGCACTTGGTTCTTATACCTTTAGTAATGTTCAGGCAGATCATTCAATTACTGCTTTCTTTGCTATTGATACATATACTATCACCGTTTCGTCAGGATCAAATGGGCAGATTGTGCCATCAAGTAATCAAGAGGTTGAATTTGATACATCGATTAATTTCGTCATGAATCCAAATAGTGGGTATGGAGTATCTGACGTATTGATAGATGGAGTCTCAGTAGGCGCGGTCGATAACTATATATTCAATAACGTTTTTGCGAATCATTCCATCGAAGCCTTGTTTACTAGTGTTTATACTCTGACTTATACAGCAGGGCCGAATAGCCACATTCATGGCACTACCCCGCAAACAGTAAACTATGGTGTGGATGGAACTCTGGTTACAGCAGAGCCCGACGTTGTAAACGGTTATTATTTTCTTGGTTGGAGTGATGGGGTTATGACTCTTTCGAGGACTGACTTAAACGTCCAGTCAGATATAAACGTAACTGCTTTATTCGCTCACGGCGAAGTATATTATTGGTCGGGTCTAGGGATTAGCAACAATTGGTCAGAGGCTGGCAATTGGTTAGTTAACGGGTCTCCAGCTTTGGATATTCCAGGGGCAGAGGATGCGGCAATATTTGATAGCACGGGCTTAAAAGATGTGACAATAGATGTTCCGGTGAATGTTAATTTACTTTACTTTTATCAAACATATACCGGGAGTAGCGTTGGGTACACGGGAACCATAACTGTTAATGAGAATATCAGCATCTCAGCAAACTTATTAATAGAAGACGGCATAACTTTACCGCTAGGTGTGGGAGCAGATAGCCACGATCTTACGGTAAATGGCTATGCCCTAGTTGATGGTGATATTGTTTTTGGGAGAACCATAAACATTGGTGGGTTTATTACAAATACAGGTACGTTAATGGCGACCAATGGTAGCATTGCAATAACAGGAACAACTAATAATTCAGGGAGTATTTTTACCACGGGAGCTTATAGTATTCAACTACAAAACGCTCAAAATAGTGGTGGAATTTTTACAGAAACAGGGAATATTTTAATAACAGGCGATTTGGACAACTCAGCATCAGTTTTTACCAATGGAGGAGACATTACGGTTTATGGATACCTTCATAATCATGGTTTTTCATCTTTTAATGTTGGCAGTGGAACAGGCTTTGGTGATTTGAGAATTGACGGAGATGTCGTAAACGAAGGCTCAATTTTTTGTCCGGGTTCGTTGGCAATTGGCGGTGACTTAACGAACACGAACAGTGTTTTCCCGGATGGGGATATTACAATAATGGGCAATACCGTAAATTCATTAAGCCTGTTTACTACCGATGGGGGAATTGTCTATTTTCACGGAGACGTTATAAATGATGGAGGTGCAATATTTTTAAGCCCACATTTTACTATTGATGGAAATTTAACAAACACCAATGGAAGCTCATTTTACAACGCGACCGTTGATGGAATCATCGAAGTTCATGGATCTGTAACAAATACAAATGGCTCATCTTTATACAACAGCACATCAGGCATTGGAAAGATTTTGATAGATGGAAATCTTTTGAATGAGAACGGAAGCAGTATGTTTAATGGCGGAGCTAGTGGAAAGATAGCAATCCTTGGCAATGTTACGAACCAAACCAGTGCTTCCTTATTTATTACATCAACAGCGGGCGATATTTATGTCGGTGGGTATGTCGTAAATGATAGAGGCGCGATGTTTAGAAATTCTAGTACCGGTTCTATTAAAATAATCGGAAATTTTAACAACACATTAGGATCGAGTTTAATCGCTGGTACAAACCCAAGTACGTGGATATTTAATGGCGACTTTATCAATGACTCCACTTCTATTGTTACGGCCACCCCTGGGATTTGGGAAATTTATGGTGATTTCACAAATGAAAACCCAAGTAATGTAATAAACGTTGGATTCTACCACAATAATGGAACAATTGAGTTTGCCGGCGCGAACGCGCAACAAATTAATGGTTCAACTACTTTTTATAATTTCAAAGTAGACAACCGACAAAAAGTTTTAGGAGATTTTAGCAACATAGCATCTCTCGATATTGGTATCGAAGGTCATACGGTAGAAATATATAACGGTTATATCTATGTACTCGGTGGATATGGTTATGGTAGTGGCTGGGATGACTATTTAGACACTGTGCGCTATGCAAAGATTAATGAAGATGGCACAGTCGGTGATTGGACCACAAGTCCTAATCTATTAAATAAGGCTAGAGCATATCATTCATCCGCAGTTTATAACGGATATCTGTATTTGGTAGGCGGGTTTGATAACAACAATGATTATAGCGATGTTGAATATGCAAAGATTAATTCAGATGGCTCAATCGGAACTTGGGCCATTGCAACCAACGAACTTAGTTCCTATCGCGGGTATCAAGCTTCCTTGGCCTACAACGGCTATCTGTATGTAATTGGTGGATACGACGGAACTTCTGATACAAATATAATTGAGTATGCTGCCCTTGATCCTGATGATGGCTCGGTGGGAACTTTTTCTTTAGCCGCTAATACGTTTGTCGGAGGTCGTGAAGAGTTAGTGGCGTTCGTGTACAACGACTTTTTATATATCACAGGCGGTTATGGTAGCATATCACCTGACCCAACCGTTTATTATTCAGACACGCAATACTCAACTATCAACTTCCTGGATGGTTCGCTTGGTGTTTGGACAACATCCAGCATGGCATTGCCATATCCAGTCTCATATTCAACGGTGGCAGTGAGTGGAAATAAAATTTATTTAGTCGGTGGTGAAAGGGACGATACCCACAATAAAATAACCAATGTTTTTTATACAATAGTTGGTCCGGATCACGAAATTACTGCTTGGCAAGACACAGGATCAAACATCTCTACCCCAGTAGTAGATCAATGGGGTGGAGTTTGGAATGGATATGTCTACGTCGTCGGTGGATATACTAGCAATTCATATACTGGTATCCCTGATGTCCAATATGCCCAAATAGATCCTCCTATTATTTCAGACAAAACTTTAATTTTTGAGGCGACCAAAACCACAACCATCCAAGGTGAATTCTTTGCAAAAGGTGATGTAAACCATCAAATATTAATAAGGAGCAGTATTGAGGGAACCCAATCATTTATAAATCCCCAAGGCACCATAGATGTAGACTACCTAGATATTAAAAACAGCTACAACATAAATGGACATTATATTAATCCAACCAATAGCATAGATCGAGGTAATAATAAAT
>JAQUMB010000007.1 GCA_028718325.1 Patescibacteria group bacterium | reverse complement strand
GCTCTGCTACCACTTCATCGATTGCATGATTATGAATAGAACCTTGGAGTATTGTCTCTAAACGATCGATCGTCCTCTGGTAACCGGCCAAAGTCTCTTGCGCTCCTGGCGTTGACATATAGACTGCATCTTCCTTCGCTTTTGCAATATATTCTTTTAACTGGGCGATGGTATTAGTAGCTGCTTCAATACTCCCTTTCACCGCTGCTTTCTTGATGGCTTCTTGATCATGACCGATTAGAGTTGCAGCCAAACGAATAGTTTTCTCCAAATTTTCTCTGTTTATCTCATTATATTTATTCTTTTCACTTATATTTAGCAAAAGCTGTGCCTGAAGTGCTATACTGTCCTCTGCAGTACGTCCGTCCTTTTCTTTTGTCTTGGACAATGGAGTTTTCAACCCTTCTAAATTATCTATTAGTTTCTCAACCTTTAGATCGATCCTTGCTTGGCTTTGCTCAGGAGAATCCCCTAAGTCACCACCTTTATGTGTGTGCTCGGAATCAATAGTTAAGAGCCCTTCGATTCTTTCCTTGGCTCCTTTTTTGGCGGCACTATTTGGTAATGCATCTAGTACATCTCGAACCGATTGCAAAAGTCCTGCACTAGGACTATACGGCGTAGGCTCCGTATCAACAGGCGTTGCCTCTGCTCGAGGAATTTCTTCTGTCCTGTCGCCATCAGAAGGACCCGAATCGTCTCGAGTTCTTCCAACTCCTCCTGGAGGCGGAGTTGTAGTTGGGTCAACGCCGCTAGCCATTTCTCCTGCTTCCCCGGGATGAAGAAATTCTTCAGGGATATCTTCGTCCTTCATCCCTTCAGGGACAAGATAATATCTAGACGGCTGAGTATCGTCGGCAAGGCGTCGAACTTCATATTTTATACCATTTCTTTCAATTACTTCCCCTGTCCTATCACGATCGTAGTTTCCATCATCCCAATACAAAACTTCTGAGGCAGCCCCCAATATTGAAGGCTCATTAGCTTCTGTGCCTACTGGTGCTGGTGGTACTGGCTCGGGGGTAGATATTGCGGGCGGGACTTCCGTTTCAGGAGGAGCTATCCCTACAGAGATGTTTGGTGGTTCGGCCGGTTCCGGCCTATCGGTTGACAATGGTTGGGCAAAAAGCGGAGGAGTCGGTTCCTCATGGCCAGTTTCAACGGTTGGAGGTATCGGCTCAGGTGGCATTGGTGATTCTAGGGGCGTAGGAATCGTAACCTCAGGAAAATCCTCGGGTTGGTATAATTGCGTAAATCTTGCTGCTCCATCCCTTATCCGCTTTTCTTCTTCAACCTTTTTCTCCTCATCGCTCATTGACTGATCTGCTTCATCGTCTGAACCTGGTTGTGTTGTTTCAGTCATATTATGTTCCTCAATATTATCTACGTTGTCTCCTATATTCCACTCGACTAAATCCTTGTACGGCACATGCTTATATTCAATACGTCCGTCAGTAGCGTGTCGAAATACTGATATAATATCATCCCCCGTAGGCTCCATTGGCCCGGTGTCAAATAACCAGCCACCGTCTTCTCTACCTTTTCTATCTATTAATTTCAGTGTGTCGGGTAACTGCTCTACCCCAGGATAGGCGCCTTCTGTAGGCTTAGACTGAGATAGCTCTGACGATATAGGGTTTTCATTTTCTGTGGGTTCTTCTGGTTTATGCCTTTTAAAAAACATTTTTAGTTCAGTCAACTTAGATATTACTATTTTTGATAAATCTTTTCAATCTCGTCGAGATTACGCTCATAGATAACATGTCGGCGCAAACCAAATTTTGGCGTTAGCTCGCCACTCTCAATCGAAAACGGTTCTGCTTGGATAATAAATTTATGTATCTTTTCATACGAAGCATAGTTTTTTAATAAATTCTGGACTTCTTGATACAGATAGTCTCTGACTATTTGGCTTTTTACGAGGTGTTGCGGCCCGTTTATTCCAAACTTCTCCGAAAATTTTTCCAAATTTGGAACAATAACTGCACCAACATGCTTTCTGGCATCGCCAAAGACAAAAGCCTGTTCTATATATTCACTTGACTCAAGTTGAGATTCGATATTGGTTGGAGCAACTTTCTTTCCCGTTGAAAGTACTATTAAATCCTTCTTTCTTCCTGTTAGCACTAAAAACCCTTTTCGGTCAAAGAAACCATAATCACCTGTTTTAAACCAACCGTCTTTTGTGAAAGCTTTTTTTGTATCATTATCTTGAATATAGCCAGGCGTTGTATTTGAGCCCTTTGTCAGTATCTCTCCCGTTGAATTAAATTTTACCTCTACACCTTCTAAAACAGGGCCCACTGTTCCAAAAGAATAGTCCCCGAGACGATTACATGATATGACTGGAGAGGTTTCTGTCAGACCATAGCCTTCTAAAATAATTAATCCCACCTGATCAAAAAATTTACCCAATTTCACAGGCAAAGCGGCTCCGCCGGAAACAAAAAACCTTATTTGTCCACCAAATTCGGCCCTAACTTTTGAAAATACTAAATTTTCAAATATTTTTTCTAAGTGCTGGTGTCTCCCGTTCTTTTTAAGACCGAAAGCAAAACGAAAAATAACCTTCTTGGCTAAATTTTTGTTCACTTTTTCTAAGATCTTTTCATAAATTTTCTCAAAGAGTCTTGGAACGGCAATTACTATGGTTGGTTTTCTATCTTTGATCTCTTGTGAAATTTTTGCTAGGTCAGTTGCATAACCGATACTAGCTCCTGAATAGAGAGGAATATAATAACCAATCGTCCGCTCGAAAACATGTGAGAGAGGCAAGATGGAAAAGAATCGGTCCTCTGGCAGAACTCCCACATATCTCAAAACGCCAATTGCATTAGAAATAAGGTTTTGATGAGTTAATTTGACCCCTTTGAATCTGCCAGTGGTTCCAGAAGTGTAAATAATAGTAGCTACTGATTTCGGGCTGATTTTTAGACTCGACTCAATTAACTCTGCTTCTGATTTCTCTCCCTC
Source organism: Patescibacteria group bacterium (assembly GCA_028718325.1). Taxonomy (GTDB): domain Bacteria; phylum Patescibacteriota; class CPR2; order UBA1875; family CAIMLA01; genus JAQUMB01. The sequence goes on along the minus strand of JAQUMB010000007.1, from coordinate 36,007 downwards.
TTGGCTTTCTTCGATAACCTTCTTGAAATAAAACAACTTCTCAAAGCCATCACTTTCTATTTTTTCAAAAGAAAATAATAACGGTATAGCTGAAATAGTTTTTGAGATTTCTAAAAGCTTTGAGCTAAGTTCATGATTAGAAAGGAAAAGAGCTTTGGGTTTGATTTCCTTGATAATAGTCTCGAGCTGTGCCGGAGATAAAACACTATGGATAGGAACATTTATCGCCCCTAGCGTTATCAAGGCCAAGTCTGTGATAACCCATTCCGGGCGATTCTCTGAAAAGATAATCGCTTTATCGCCAGCTTTGAACCCCATTTTTTTTAAGGCTAAAGCTAGCTTGATTGTTTCTTTTTTCAGTTCAAAATAAGATAGGGTTTCATAGTGATGGCCGATTCTGAATTTCAAGGCTTCGTTGTTTGCAAATCTCTCTGTTGATGTATAAAAAAGATCAGCCAGATTAAAAGGTTCCCATAGCTCTTTTTGTTTTTTCATGTTATTCCTTTGAGTTCGCGTTCATTATACCTCATTTTTGCTAAAACAGCTATTTGACAAGTTAGGTTTTTGGTATAGAATGAAAAAGTAAAGTAAGGTTGTCATGGCCATAAAATTGCTACTAGCTGAAGATGATCTTCAACTTGTTGACATGTATAGTCGAAAATTTGAACTCGAAGGTTTTGAGGTCCAGGTAGCTGAAGATGGCAAAAAGGCGATTGAAATCCTTAAAGAATTTACTCCCGATATCGCAATCTTGGACGTAATGATGCCTGAAGTTGACGGATTAGAAGTTCTAGAATATATCAAAAAAACACCCAAGCTCAATAAAGTTATTACTATTATGCTTACAAATATGTCTGATCAAGGCACAGCTGAGAAAATTTATGAACTTGGTGCAACTGAATATTTGGTCAAGGCAGAACTCACACCTTTGGAAGTGGCAAATAAAGTAAAAAGCCTAATAGATATTTATAAAAAAGAATTATAAAAAGGGACTCAAATGAGCCCCTTTTAAAAATATTTTATTTATTAAAGATATTTTTGTACTTCTGTCTTGAAGTCAGCTGAAGTTTTTTCTCCGCTGAAGCTACCTACGAGTTTCCCATCTTTGTAGAACCAAAAGGTTGGATACCCCTCAAGCCCTTTTGCTATAGCAAAATCATAGTTTGTTTTGTTGTTTGTGTCCTGATTATCAGCGTTAAATTTTCCAAAAACAACTTTTCCAGCATATTCATCGGCCAAGGCCGTTACGATTGGTCCCATCTTCTGGCAGTGAGGACACCAAGGCGCATAAACATCAACAACAACTAATTTGCCGTTGCTGCCAGCAACTACCTTTGAGTCGAAATTAGCAGCGGTAATAGCAATTTCATTAGCTCCAAGTTTGCCAGCATCACCAGTATCTGTCGTCGCTGGCTGTTCAGTAGTAGCTGCAGGCGCTGCCTTTTCAGTGGTTTGTTTAGTCTCTGTTTTCCCCCAAGCAAAAATAACTGCCAAAATAATAATGGCTGCGACTACTGCTACAATTGTTCCTAATGTTTTTTTATCTTTCATAATCTCCCTTTCTAACAAATTACTTTTATGTATTATTATACTTCCTTGGAGGGCCCGGTGGGATTCGAACCCACGACCAAGTGCTTAAGAGGCACCTGCTCTACCACTGAGCTACAGGCCCTAGTTGCTTAAACTGTTGTTCCTAACTATTTTACCCGATTATTATATTTTTTCTAGCTTTAAATATCAACCAGCACTTCTTTAATCACATATTACAAATATCATATGGTGCGCCTGGCAGGATTCGAACCTGCGACCAATAGCTTAGAAGGCTACTGCTCTATCCCCTGAGCTACAGGCGCTCAAAAATTCCTTAAAATTATAGTCTATTTACAGCTTAATTTCAATTGTTTTGCTCGTATTTTTAGCTTTAAAATGGTATAATTTTCATTCATGGAAGAAAAATATCAATTTGGCTTTGCCTTAGGAAGAGACCATGCGTTAAGCATAGCCGAAATTTGTGCACACTTAGAAAAAACTCACATTAAATTTTCTATAAACCAACCTGTAGATGAGATTTTGATAGTTACTTCTGAGAATAAGGATCTCGAATTTATCAATATTAACAATCTTGGCGGGACAATCAAACTATTTAGAATTTTGGGCAAGACTAAGCTAAATAATATTTTTGAGTTTGTAATAAAAAACTTTTACCCGAATCAAACCGAAAAACGGATAAATTTTGGTATCTCGTCGTACGGGTTAGGGACAACCAAAGAACTTTATCAATTAGGTAAAAATATAAAAGAATACTTTTCCAAATCAAGTCTCTCAGCACGATTTGTCGCAAGCCAAAGTACCATTCTTTCAAGTGTTATCATAACTGAAAATAAACTGCTCGATCGGGGGTTTGAAGTGATACTAATTAAAGAACGAGATGAGATCATCGTTGGACAGACCATTTCGACCCAAGATTACAAGGCATATTCCTTCCGTGATTTTGGACGACCGAGAAGAGATGACCTAAACGGGATGATCCCGCCAAAACTAGCACAGATAATGATCAACCTGTCTAAAATAAATACGGACCAAATCCTCTATGATCCTTTTTGTGGTAGCGGAACTATTCTTCAAGAAGCAAACTTACTCGGTTACCAAAAAATCTACGGCAGCGATATAAACAAGCAACAAATCAGAGATACCAAAGCTAATCTGGCTTGGCTTAAACAAAATTGTTATGCAAACAAAATACCTGATGACAATCTCTTTATTAGCGATATTTTGAACCCATCCAGGTTAGTCAAAACTGACGCAATCGTGAGTGAAGGTTATCTCGGAGAACCAATCAGAAAAAACCACGAAAAAGCAACGGTCAGTGCAAATAGCCTAGCAGAATTTTATCTTAAAGCCCTTAATGAAATTAAGAATATGCTAAACACAAATGGAAAAATAGTTATAGCTATCCCATTCTTTATTGTACAAAAAAAATATATTTATCTTCCTTTACTTGATAGGCTAGAACAAATTGGTCTTAAAATAGAAAAACCCTTATCCGATGTTATTAAAGTCAAGCTTCCGGGACGCGGGAATCTGTCTTATCATCGACCAGATCAGTTTGTTGGCCGTGAGATCCTAGTTCTTAGTGCATTGTGAAATTATTGAGACACATTAGAGCTTGTCGGATTAATCTTAATCAACTGAGCTTTGACTGATCCATCTGCATTAGTCTGTCCAATTACCATCAGCGTATCCCCGACTTTTATATTTTCTAAAGTTGCATCGATACCATTATCCGTAATATTAGTATTATCGGCTATCATGACCGTCTTTGTCTCGTTATTGTTTTGCAGTGAAATCGTAACTGACTTCCCAGAGATGGTTGTCACCTTACCCGAAACTGGCCTATCTCCTTGCATTCGGCCGAATCCCTTTGCCCTAGTGCTGTTTTGAGCAAATTGGTCAGAGCTAACCTGAAACGCTTTCGTTTTATCTTGAGAGGTGTTTGATTTGCTATAGTACATTCCCCCAAAAAAAGAGGTAAAAATTGCGATAATGAATACGGCTAAAATTAATGGGATAATAGTATTTTTGTCTTTTTGTAACATTGCATTTCCTTCCTATTTTGAGAGTTTACCATCTTTTAAAGTGAACGTAACATCTGCTAATTTGGCAATACTATCATCATGAGTCACTGCTACGATTGTTGTTTTTTCGTCTTTGGCTAGTTTTCTGAGGAGATCAACTATCAATTTTCCAGTTTTGCTATCAAGGTTTCCGGTCGGTTCATCCGCCAAAATAAGTTTTGGTTGATTCGCCAAGGATCTAGCAATGGCTACTCTTTGTTGTTCGCCTCCTGACAACCGTGAGGGTTTGCGATTTTGCTTTTGATCCGTTATACCGACCTCTGCCAGTAGCTTCTCCGCCCTTTTTTTACTTCTCTCAAGTCCTTTACCTGCAAATTCCATTGGCAACATCACATTTTCTAAGGCTGTTAGATTGGGGATTAAGTTATATCCCTGAAAAACAAATCCTATTTTTTTGCATCGGTATAGACTTAACTTTCGATCGTTTAATTTTGTTACATCTTCATCATCAACTTCAATTTTGCCAAAAGTTGGCTTGTCTAGCGCCCCCAACAATGACAATAATGTGCTTTTCCCGCTGCCGCTTTTACCCACGATCACACTAAACGTCCCCGTGGGGACATTTAGATTAACGCCATCGACTGCTTTTACGATTTGGTCTCCGGAAGCAAACTCTTTTTTGATATTTTCTACTTTTAGCATATTTCTCCTTTATTTTTATTCAGTTCTCATAACTTCAGCTGGACGAATTTTTGATATAAACCAAGAAGGGATAGCACTGCCAATAACAGCAATGATTAATGCAGCCAATAACCCGTAGAGAATAATATCCCAGCCAACGCTTGCTTGGATGTCTCTGACCCCAGCAAATTCTATAATTCGGCCGATGCCTCTTCCTCCGCCCATCCCAGGCACAGCATTGGTAGTTGCGCTCGTAGAATTTTGGACTAGTAGTTTAGTCACTGGATTACTACCAAAGACACCTATTAGTAATCCGAAAAAGGCACCAAAAAGTGTTAGAGTCAAAGCTTCGACCACAAATTGCATAGTTATCTTTAAATTATTAGCGCCAATTGCTTTGAGAATACCTATTTCCCGTCTTCTTTCACGGACAATCATAATCATTGTTAGCAAAATGATTACTGAACCAGCAATCAATGACCCAATCAAGCTAATCGTCGAAATGCTTTTTATATTTTCCAGGGGGGTTACTACTTGCTTTGCTTGATCGGCGCTATTTGTTACGTCTGCTTTGTCTCCTAAAACTTTTTTTACAGATGCAGTTACGCTATCAATGTTTGTCACGGAGTCAATGTTCACGGTTGCCGATGTCATTTGACCAGTTTGGCTAGTAAGCTTCTGTAATGTTGAAAATGGAATGATAACCTGGTTGTTAGAAAAATTGTTACCCGAATCAAAAATACCCACTACCTTGATCGTCGCATTATACGCTGTAAAAGTAGAGTTAACTTTTAAGTTATTTTTTGTAGCCAAATTTTTACCAACTAGGGCTACATTGTCTGTGTTCTTTGGGTTAAAAACCGTTCCGCTTTCTAATTTGAACGTACCCCCACCCATAGTTGATGATAAGTTTGTCGGATCAGTAGTACCCAAAGCAGTTATCGGTGGCGTATAATTCCTAGTCCCCTGGGTATTTTGGTTGGTAGACGTGCTGCCCGATGGCGGAACAGATTCCCCGCTTCTTTGAGAAAATCTTTGTCCTAGTGAGCCTGCATCAATAGATGAAACCAGGTTACTATCTGCAGTGGTGAGACGATCGTTAAGCGTTTTTGTAATGGAGGTTACATGTTCTATATTTTGGACTTTCGCAACTTCAGCTTCTGTCAATGCTTCTCCTCCACCCTCAAAGCCTCTCAAACCCGCTGGAGATACCGAAACTGTATTCCCGACAGAACTTTTGACAGACTCGATTTTTTGCTGGACAGTTTGCCTCGCTATCAACATTGTCAAAGCCAGTCCAATGCTAAAGCTTAAGATGGTAACAATTGACAAAGTCCTTACCCAATTTCTAAATGCATTTCTGATGCCTCTTTTTATGACCCCCATGTTTCTCCTAATTATTCTACCTACTATTAAATTACCACGCCCTGAGAGTTTGCTTAGAGTAAGCATTTTTATCTTTTAAAATAAAAGCTTTATCCTGGTGGATAAAGCTTTGTAGTCGGATATTTAATTGTTATTTAGTGCTGTAGCTCGCTTCTCATTTGCTGATTGATTAGATATTCCTCAACCATATCAGCAATTGTTTCAATCCCTTCTCTTTCCTTAATCATCTCTACTTCGAATTTATTTTTTCCACTAATTTCCGTAAACTTTTTCATTAATATTTCGCTCGGTAGTAGGCCAACTTTTTTTAACATTTTTCCTCCTTTCTTAACAGTACAAATATATCTGTTAATTCTGAGAAAAAACTTAAAAGCTATTTTGTAAATTTTGGTAATTTTATGGAGAAAGTAGTTCCTTGATCTGGCTTACTTGTTACTTCGATTTTACCCTCATGAGTTTGAATTATTTTTTTGGCAATGGAAAGCCCTAAGCCATAACCACCAGCAGTGTTTTTCGATCGTGACTGATCCGCCCGAAAAAACGGATTAAAAATATGGGGGATGTCCGAGGATTTTATTCCTACCCCTTGATCCTTCACTTTAATCTCAACATAGTTGCCATTCTTGGCCGAGGTGATTATTATTTTGGATTTTGTTGGACTATATTTTATGGCATTGTCGAGCAGTGTCACAAAAAGTTTGACCAAACTTTGATAATCTCCTCGGACTTTCAGATTAGACACATTTGTCGAAAGATCAATATCCTTTTGTTTAGCCAAAGCTGCTAATTTGTTACACGACTCCCGTATCACCTCTCTAATCGAGACAGCAACCAAGTCGACCTTATAACCATTTTGGAATTGAGTTAATGTCAAAAGACCGTTCGAAAGAGACTCGAGTTTACTGATTTCTTCAAGATTACTTTTTAATAAATCTTTCGCTTCTATAATATTAAATTTTTCGTCTCTAAGGCTAACCTCAATCTCTGTTTTCATAGCTGTTAGCGGAGTCCTTAATTCATGAGAAGCATCAGCCGTAAAATGATTTTGGATATCGAACATTTCTTCAATCGGTTTCAATGTTTTCCTGGCTAGTAAATAACTAACCCCAGTCGCTGCAACTAAAATAACTAGATTGAAGAAAACTAGATCCATCTTAAGGTTATAATTACTATCTTCTATTTGTTTATTCCGCGCATTTTCAAAGTCTAGCCTTGATTGTGGCAGAAATTCAGATGGAGACAATTCTCTAAGGATTACGTTTTGACGCCTAAAACCCTGGCTTAACTCCTGCGACGATATTTGATAGATTGCAATGCTAAAAACAACACTTACCAACATAATTATTGCTACGTAAAATAAAGTCAATTTAATATAAGTTGATTTGAATCTCATCGTTATCCTATTCTATAACCAAATCCTCTTACTGTCTTAATCAGTTGTTCTCCTTTTTCCTTTTTACTATGCATATCTATCTTACTTCTCAAATAGCCTATGTAAACTTCCACAGTATTTGGCAGAATGTCAGCATCAAAATTCCACACATGATCAATGAGTTTGTCTTTTGATATGACTTGGCCTGAGTTGTTCATCAGGTATTCTAAAAGGCTGTATTCAGTAGGTGATAAGTCTATTTTGCGACCATTTCTTTCTACACTATGGCTGACCGTATCCAACGAAAGGTCTCCAACTCTAATAACATTACCTATATGAGTCTTTGGCCTTCGTAACAATGCCTTGATTCGGGCAAGAAGCTCATCAAAAGAAAAGGGTTTTATAAGATAATCATCGGCACCGGTGTTTAATCCATAAACTCTATCTTCGACCTTATCTTTGGCAGTCAGCATCAAAATCGGAGTTTTTTTGCCTTCTTTCCTGAGTGCAGCACATATTTCTAGACCGTCTTCTATCCCAGGAAGCATTCTATCAATTATCAACAAATCATAGTCAAGTACCAAGGCTGCTCCCATGCCGTCTGCCCCATCATATTCAACATCAACGGCATAAGACTCTTGTTCCAAACCCTTTTTTATGGCGTTAGCTATTTTGACATCATCTTCTATCAATAAAATTCTCATACCATATATTTTACTCCAAAATCTGAGAAACGGCTGATAATACGATAACTCAGCCAAAATACAGCAAGATTTAAATTATATTAATTAATAGTATTTCTTGTTATGTACACAGTGAATGCCCTTTGACGATTGCCACCTTTGCCGTTCATTCTTTATAAATTTATCTATACCGTGATCACGGATATACTCCAGATTTTCAATCTCACTCATCCCATATTTTTCACGATACCTTTTGTCTAAATGTCTTAATTTTTCACAAGGAAATTTATTGCAATCTAGGCAATACTTCTTTTTACGTTCAGTACAAATCCTAATCTGACATGAAAATATAGTTTTGGGACTATCCGCTGTAATTTCTCTACACCCAGGACATGGGTTTTCTCCCTTAAATGTGCAACACAAACACCACAATTCATCCCACAAGAAGCAATTAGGCTTTTGCTTATCTTCTCCATAAGCTAATTTTACCATAGTAAATTTATCTCCATCAGAGAAGAAAATAGAAAAAATCTTAGACAAAATCTGAGTCGGTTTCAATATGGCCGAATAGTTAGCGATGTCAGAAATTATTTTATTATAACCAAGAAAACCAGTCCAAGTATTGTGACAAGTGCCAGCCATCCAATACTATAGAACGCCGCTATAACACTTTCTTTCTTCTTGTTATCCAGAAAAAGATAGATTGATTGACCAAAGATTAGCCCACCCACAATGGCAGCTGAGAGCGAGAAAAGAAGCAATACCACAAATGGAGTCAGACTATTATCTACACTACCAAACCACTCGTTTCCGTTATGCATAATTCGCGACACCCCGAAGATATATATAGTAGCAAGTGCTATATTCCTTAGGGTTTTGATTAACAAAGTTTTATTAATTTTCATACAAGATATTCTAATTCAAAAAGAGATTTTTATAAAGTCTCCTTTTATACTGCTTATTTTTGGGGTGGTTGATGGGACCAGCACAAGTGCTCTCACCGCTATCATGGTCAAATATTTTGTTCTAATAGAATTTTTATCTGCATGGATTGTCAGTTTTAATTCTAGCTCTTGTTCACTTCGGGCTCCTCACTCATTCGACCATCCCGGTATAGAAAAAATCTTAGACCGACATCTAAGATTTTTTCTATGGGGTGGTTGATGGGACTCGAACCCACGACCACCTGGACCACAACCAGGAGCTCTAACCAACTGAGCTACAACCACCGCGTCAACGCCAGCTTCTTATATTCGCAATTGTGTGATTCAATTGCTCGTTTCTTCGCTGCGTTTCCTTTCCGACAAAATCAGAAGCATTTTGTCGGTTTTCCAAAATACTTGGCGCGCCTTGAGGGACTCGAACCCCCGACCTTGTGGGCCGAAACCACACGCTCTAATCCAACTGAGCTAAAGGCGCTTGGAGCGGGTAGCGGGACTCGAACCCGCATCTCCACCTTGGAAGGGTGGCATAATAGCCCTTATACTATACCCGCGTATTATATCTTTTCAAACCGATCTACTTTTTGACCATCTACTTCTACTTTTTCAAAAAACATTTCCTTGGGTCGAATCCATATTTGACCCGTTTCAGTTGATTTATAAACAACCATTTCTTCTTCTGTCTCGGAGTTCTTCCCAATGCCAAGTAACTCATACATGCCGCCCTTGAAATGACGATATTTTTCCATTATTCCATGTCCTCTATCCTATAAACCGGGATGTCAGGAAGAGCCGAGGGATCAAATGCTTCATTTGGAGTAAAGGTTCGTCCGTACAACTGCATCATTAAATCATCGTCCAAAAGAACGCCTTTAAAATCCCAGCCTGGGCCTGGACCGACGTCTTCAGTCTCGTGAGAATAATAGGTTCTTAAGGTGTAGTTAGGTATCAAAACCCTTCGATATTTCTTCCCTTTATATTCGACTGTTTCATCTTTTGGCGGATTGTCAGATTCGAGCCTTTTTATCCGATACTCTTTTCCATCTGGGCCAAAAACTTTGTCATCATCTGGCCCAAAGCCAGTTATTTCCTGTCCCATTACATCTCCTTTTGGTCGGGGTGAGAGGACTCGAACCTCCGGCCTCCGGCTCCCAAAGCCGGCGCACTAGCCAACTGTGCTACACCCCGTTATCATAGCCCCAGCCAAAAACTGGTCCACTCTGGCGGAAATTATGCTATTTAGCCAAGTAATTATACCTAATTTTAGTTCAGATTTCAATGATTTGTTACTTAAACTCGTTTATTGTCTATACCCGTCTTGTCTTCTTTTTGTGGTAATTTTTTCCTAAAAATTATTTTCAAAATCAACGCCACAGAGAAGAGGACAAGACAAACTGTAAGAATAATCAAAAACAACATAACCAGACTTTTAGTCACAACCCCTAAAATATTGTACAAAGTGAAGCTTACCACTTCCATAATTGATTTTCCCTCAGGAACAAAATTTGTTTGGTTTAATCGACTGTTAGATACAATTGTTTGCATCATGCCCCAAAATGCTGCCTGTGGGAACACGACTAGAAAAACTACTAAGGCCGGGGAAACAATCTTGCCAAAACGATGGCTAAAGAAGATTAAAGCCAGAAGTGACAAAAGAGGAATAATACTGAGAACTACCAAAGCATTCCTGAACAAAAGATTTGTATTTTTGTTTATAACTCCGAAAAGACCTAGTTCTTTTAGATCAGATTTGTCTTGATCGTATATTTTTTCACCAATTTTGTTAAAGAAAAAAAGTCGAACATCTCTTGGTGATCTTCCTTCAATATCTTTCAGATTAATTTTAATATCCAGCTGAGGGATTGGTTGAATCGCTGTTTGCCCGTCTTTTTTTGCCTTGTCTACTACTTCATTTATATCTTTCGGGTCATCCAAACCAATTCGGCTATAATTGATAGCCAAGGTCAAACCGAGAGCCGGAACAGCATTTTCCCTAGTCGTTAGAACGTACAGATCATAGGTTCCGAAAAAAACCACCATGGATATAAATAAGATGATACCTGATACCCACTTCGCGTCCTTATGCCACCTTGGTGGCTCTTTTTTTATTTCGATTTCTGTTTTGACCATATTTTTTCTAGCCTGTTAAAAACATTTTAGCTTTTTGATTATAGAAAAGCTATTTCAAAAGTTTTAGTAATCAAAAAAAAGCCGCCAGAGTGGCGGCTTTTAAAGCCTGATTAACGAACTTCTTCTTTGAGAGATTTGCCTGCTCTGAACCTCGGCATCTTCATCTCCGGGATATGGATAATTTCCCCTGTTTGAGGGTTTCGCCCTCTACGAGCTGCTCTTTTGCCTAAATCGAACGTCCCAAATCCAGTTATTGCTACTTTTTCACCTTTTTTAACATGGTTGGTTACAATCCCTGTGAAAATATCCAAAAATCTTCGGACTTCCTTTTGAGAATAGCCAGTCTCACTAGCCAGAGCCTCGATGAACTTTTGTTGTGTCATAGTTTCCCCCTTTCAACTTATGATTATATTATAACAAACACTGGCAAATTTTACCATCCACAAAGGAAGATTTCAAGACTACATTTTGACAAAATGATCCACTCTTTTGATAGAGGTTGCCTTGCCATGATCATCTATATCTATGACTACCGAATTAAAGACACAATCACCTTCGGCTATTTCAAAAAGTTGAGGAAGTCCGGTCAAGAAAACATCAAAGATTATTTCTTCTTTGACTCCCAGAACCGATTCACTAGGACCAACATAGCCAACATCGGTTACTACAGCCGTGCCTTTTTCTAAAACTCGGGCATCGGCAGTTGGTACATGAATATGAGTACCGACAACCGCTGAGACTCGACCGTCGAGATAACGACCAAAAGCGACCTTCTCACTGCTCATTTCTGCGTGAAAATCAACAAAACTATATTTATAGTCCTTTTCTTCTCGGAGGATCTGATCAACTCGTTCAAAGGGTGAATCAAGGTTAACATTGATGCCCTCTCTACCCAAAAGGTTGACGATCAGAAGTTTACCTTTTGGAGTCTCGACGATTCGATGTCCTTCTCCTGGGGCACCTGCGGGATAATTTGCCGGACGAATCACCGGAATTTTATTGTCGAGGTGCTCTGCAAATTGCTTTTTTCGCCAAACATGGTTTCCTGTAGTAAAGAAGTCGATTCCTGCTTGATTCATTTCTTGAACAGTTTCTATACTTAGCCCAACTCTATCAGACAGATGTTCCCCATTAGCAATTGTAAAATCAATATCATAATCCGACTTAATCTGCGGCAAAACTTTTTTTGTTGCTTCACAGCCTATTCGAGCCACTATATCGCCAATAAACAGGATTTTCATTTTACGCTTATTCCTTACTTTTCACTTACTATTATTTTGCGTACTCGATCGCCCTAGTTTCTCTAATAACATTTACTTTGATCTGACCAGGATATTTGAGATCATCCTCGATCTTTTTGGCAATATCTCGAGAGAGTTTAACTGCTTTCAAGTCGTCGATCTGTTCTGGGCGAACAAGAATACGAACTTCACGACCGGCAGAAATAGCAAAAGATTTCTCTACTCCATCAAATGAGTTAGCAATATTCTCTAATTCACTCAACCTCTTGATATAGTTTTCGAGAGAGTCACGGCGAGCTCCAGGTCTGGATGCAGAAATTGCATCAGAAACTTGGACAATGATTGCTTCGATTGATTTGAAGGGTACATCTTCATGATGTGCTTCAACGGCATGAATCACGTCTTCACTAATTCCATATTTCTTACATATATCTCTCGAGATAACTGCATGGGATCCTTCGATTTCTTGGTCCACTGCTTTACCAATATCGTGCAAAAGGCCAGCCTTTTTTGCTATTACGACATCCGCTCCAAGTTCTGTGGCAAGTGCTCCTGCCAAAAGTGAAGTTTCTACAGAATGTTTCAGGACATTTTGCGCATAAGAAGTTCGGAATTTTAGTCTTCCAAGAAGCTTAATCATTTCCGAAGGTAAGCCAGCAACACCCGCTTCATAAACTGCCTTCTCGCCGGCTTCTTTGATGCTCTTGTCCATTTCTTCTTGTGCTTTTTCCACGGCTTCTTCAATTCGCGCCGGATGAATGCGGCCGTCTTTGATCAGTTTTTCCAAAGCGATTTTGGCAACATGACGTCGGACTGGATCAAAGCCTGAAATAACAATTGTTTCTGGCGTATCATCAACGACGATATCGCATCCGGTTGCCTTTTCGAGAGCTTGGATGTTTCGCCCTTCACGACCGATAATCCTACCCTTGATTTCGTCGTTTGGTAGGCTAATCGCTGTAACTGTAGACTCCGTTGTTTGGTCAGTGGCTACTCTTTGCATTGCAACAGAAATAATCTCTCTAGCCTTAGCATCAGCCTGTTCTTTCGTTTCTTCTTCAACCTTTTTGATAAATGTAAGGATATCTTTCTTATAATCCTTCTCGATCATTCCCATGAGTTTGTCTTTTGCTTCATCTTTTGTCAATTTAGCAATTTTTTCTAAGGCTTCTTGCTGCTTGACTCTGATTTCTCTGAGGTCTGTTTTTGTTTGCTCAATTTCAGTGCGTGCCTTTTCGATGTCGTCTCTTTTTTTATCTAGTTCATCGGACTTTTTATCCAAAGCCTCTTCTCTCTGGGCAACTCTTTTTTCTGAATTTGAAATCTGCTCACGTCTTTCTTTTTCTTCTTTTTTAGCATTTTCGGCTATCTTAACAGCCTCATCTCTAGCCTCTAAGACAATTTCTTTTGCTTTTGTCTCCGCGTTTTGAATTAGTTTTTCAGCCTTAACGTCAGCGTTCTGAGCGTCTTTCGCCATTTGTTTCTTGCGATATACATAGCCGCCATAACCACCTGCGCTAAGAGCCACCAAAGCAATAATAATGCTTAGTGGTTCCATGTTATTCTCCTTTCTAGTGTTTAGGTTGACCTAGAAATATTTCCCAGCAAAAACCGTTCAATATTCAATTTTTAAGATTAGTTTTCTATGTCAACGTTTAAAAGTCTAATAATGTTTACTTGTGTATTATAACGTATAAATGATAATTTAACAAGCCTTGCTATTTTTGGGCTGAGTAATGTTTGGTTCTTTCCCATACTTGGGTAAGACTATTTCTTTGAAATTTTTTTGACTTGATAACATTTGTTGACCTTTCAACAGAAGCATTTGGTAACTTTCGACATCAGAACAGCCAACAACTGGAATATTTAGAGAATAGGCAATCGTATTAGCAACACTTATACCAATACGTAAACCAGTAAATGAGCCGGGTCCAGAGTTTACTATTATTCCTGTGGTTTCTTTGAACGTTTTTCCGGATTTATCATATAGTTCTTCGAGTTTAATCAAAATATCTGCTGAGAGATTACGCCCAGAAGACCACTCTTCTTTTTTTAGCCATTCACTGACCCAGAGACCCAGAAAGGCCTTTTCATTATCCGCGGTGTCTATAACTAAAATCATTTCAGCCCTTTGATTAGGTTTTTATAATATTTGCCCATCGGCGTTAAGACGACATTTCGACTATCGTCATCAATATATTCAAATTCAATTTTCAGCAATTCCCGAGGTAGTACGTCAGAAATGTTCTCAGCCCATTCTACTAGTACTATGTTTCGTCTGTCTTCTAATAAGTCCACTATGTCCGCTTTTATCTCGTTATCAAAAGATCCTAAACGATAAAAATCAAAGTGATGTAAAACAAGCTTCTTTGGTGACTCATATATTTGTTCGATAACAAAGGTGGGGCTTGTGATCTCTTCTGCTATAGCCAGACCTTTTGCGACCCCCTTTGTGAAATGAGTTTTCCCGCCACCGAGGTCACCGATTAGAGCGATAAACTCCCCTCCACCTAATTTTTCACCAATTTTTTTACCTAACTCAATTGTTTCTTCGACTGATCCGCTTATAAATTTCATCTATTTTTGCTCTTTTATCCCAGATAGTATAGCCTAAGAGAGTTATAAAAGCCAAAACTATCAAAAATATTCCAAAGTTTTTACGTGAAATTACTTGATCGGATGGTTGGGTATTGGCCTCAGTTCCTTTAACTTCTGTCGGTATAACTTCTTCTGCAACCGGTTCGGTCGATTCAGATTCCGTGCTTGCTTTTATAGCTGTCGTTTTAGGTTTCTTGCTAGTTGCCTTTTTAGTCGTTTTTGTTTTTGGCTCAACCTCCATGATGTCGACAAAGACATTTGCAGTTCCTTTTGTCGCAGTAGTTGTCCACGCCCAACCTGAATTGAATAAACTATAAGACATACCATTTTCTGTGTCACCATAGCTTTCTCCGGAAGAGGTAAAAACATTTTCACCGGTATCTCGTATTTCAAGGATATCACCATCATTGTTCATAGTAATCCTGCTGACCGACTGGTCAACTGTCAAATATTGTTTTGGCTGGATAATTGCCTCATCTGAAAAATAATAGCAGTGAGTTCGCCCATACAGATCACATATCTTCAAATTTTTGAGAGATACTGCAAGATTTGTTGGGTTGTAGATTTCAAACCATTCATCGCCTGACTCTGGATCAGGCATGAGCTCGGTAAGCAAAAGCTTGTCGGCATTTACATCGATCGGCTCAACAACAATATCAGCCACAAAATCTAAATAATTATTGTTGGTATCTTGACCATTGATCCGCTTGTAAGGCACCCCAGCTGAAGGATTATCAAGTGCAGTCCCTTCCTGTCCGACATACTCAAGGTTACCATAAGTGGCTGAGTCTATGATGGTGCCGATTGAGTCAAACAGAAGAATAGCATTGTTTGAGTCAGCTAGCGCAGATGAAGAATAAACTAAATCTTTTGTCCCGCTGTGTTCTTTGTGAGCAATAACCATTTTTCCTTGTGAAGGAATAGCTATTTTTGGGAATTTACTGATCAGGTTGCTATTGCTGCCAGTTGAAGTTTTTCTAACTAAAGAATAATTTTCAAGATTTATTTCAACGTTGCCATAATTTGCTAAAACAATATATTCATCATTAATCAAGCTTTCGCTTCGAGTTCGAAATTCGTCTATTACCAAACCGTTAGAACTAGCTAGAAGAATCTTTGGCCATACAAAATAACCAGCTGTAATAATTATCAATGACAGACATATTTTAAGAATAATCTTAGTCATTTTGGCTTTGTTAAGGACATTAAAACGATTGTATAGAGTAATATATTATAATTCAATATACAAATTATAGAATCAACATGCCATCACCATAAGAGTAAAAACGATAATTGTTTTGGATTGCATAATCATAAGCCTGGCGAATCTCACTTTTCCCGGCAAAAGCGGAAACCAAAAGAAGAAGTGATGATTTTGGGAGATGAAAATTAGTAATCATCCCATCAATAAATTTGAATTTATATCCGGGATAAACGTAGATGCTAGTTTCGCCAGCCTTAGCTACTAGCTCATTACTATCGACTTTTGCGGCTGATTCTAAAACTCGAACCGATGTAGTACCAACAGCAATAATTCTTCTCCCTTCATTTTTCGCTTGATTCAGTCTTTTAGCTGTGTCCTCGTTTAGATCGAAATATTCGCTATGTATTCTAAAATCCTCGATTTCATCGGTGTTGACCGGTTGGAATGTCCCTAAAGAAACGTGCAAAGTTACCTTCTCAATTTGAATACCATTTTTGCTCAATTGTTCTAACAAACTTCTATCAAAATGCAACCCGGCCGTAGGTGCAGCAACTGAACCATTTTTTTGTGCAAAAATTGTTTGATAATTATATATATCTTTTGATGAATATTCGGCCTTATGTAAGTCTTTTCTCGCTTTCAAAATGTATGGCGGGATAGGGACTTGACCAGTTTTTTTTATTTCAGAAAATAACTCTTTTCCATTCAGGTTAAATTCGAAAACAAATATTTCATTTTTTCTTTTGAGCAATTTACCCTTGAGCCTTGGCCCAAAGGTAAAAATCGAATTGACTATAGCCCTTTTGCCCGGTTTTACCCAACATTCCCAGGAACTTTCATCTATCTGTTTGACTAATAGAACTTCGAACTCTCGGTCTTTACATCTGCCTATTAATCTCGCTGGAATTACCTTTGTATCATTCAAAACCAAAATATCCCCAGACCTTAACCTTAAACCAAGATTAAAAAAATAATCATCTTCCAAGCTGCCTGTTTGTCTGTTAAGAACTAACAATTTCGCCTTACTTCGATCAACGCTTGGCTCTATCGCAATTAATTTTTTTGGTAGCTTATAATCAAATTCACTTAATTTCATCTTTTTGCTATAATTAAACCATCCAATTATATAGGACCTTGGAGGGAAATGAAACTTAAGTCGGATGAACTCCGTGAATTGTTGGTTTCACACAATGTAATCACAAAAGAAAAGTTTGACGAAGTTGTAAAAATTGCACTGCAAAATAAAGAACCCGTCTTAGATATTTTATTTTCAAAAAAAATTCTAAATGAACGTGATTTTGCAAAATTATACGCTAGTTCGATCAATATTGATTTTGTTGATCTCTCAAAAGAAGTTATATCCCGAGATGTCTTAGGCAAGTTGCCCGAACGAGTTGCCAGACGTTATATGGCTATCGTTTTTGGTAGCGATGGCGATTCTTTGAAAGTCGCGATGGTTGATCCTGAAGATGTAGAGTCGGTTCAATTTATTGAGAAACAGCTTGGTTATAGTATTAAGCTTTATCTAGCGACAGCGAGTGAGATCAGTAATGCCTTAGAGATGTACAAGGAAGGTTTGACGACTGAAATATCAAAGGCAATCAAAGAGACCGAAGATGAAGTAAACATTGATAAGGAAGAATTAGACAATGACACTTCATCTGACAACGTCGAATCAATTATTTCAGAGGCGCCTATAGCAAGAGCGGTTAATATTTTAATCGAATATGCTGTCAAATCTAGAGCTAGTGATATCCACATAGAGCCTAGAGAAAGTTTCGTTCAAATCCGATACCGGGTTGATGGAGTCCTAAAGGATACGATGACATTACCAAAAAGTTTAATATCCTCCATCATCTCAAGGATCAAAATTCTCTCAAATATGAGAATTGATGAACACAGAATTCCTCAAGACGGTCGTATCAAGGTAAAGGTAGCTGGCCAATCTCTTTCCATCCGTGTTTCTTCTCTACCTGTGATGGATGGTGAAAAAATCGTTATGAGAATCCTGGACGAATCAACTAGAGCCTTGACCTTAGATGAGTTAGGCTTCAAAGGCCAAGCTTTGATCACAATTCAAAGAGCGCTGGATAAGCCTCACGGTATGCTTCTCGTTACTGGACCAACCGGTTCTGGTAAGTCTACTACCCTCTACAGCGTAGTTTCCATGTTGAATAACATGGGAGTTAATATCTCAACAATTGAAGATCCGGTCGAATATCGTATCCAAGGTGTCAATCAAACTCAAGTAAATGCAAAGGTTGGTATGACGTTTGCTTCTGGTTTGAGAGCTCTGTTACGACAAGATCCAAACATCATAATGGTTGGAGAAATTCGTGACGCTGAGACAGCAGAGATTGCTGTTCATTCTGCCTTAACTGGACACACCGTATTGTCAACTCTGCACACAAACAATGCTGCTGGTTGTTTACCCCGCCTACTCGATATGGGAGTTGAACCTTTTTTGATTGCATCAACTGTCAATGCTGTCATCGGTCAAAGACTCGTTCGCAAAATTTGTCCATATTGTGTTGAGGCTTACACTCCTGAGCCAGGTGTCATGGAAAATATTATTGATAATTTTGGTTTAAGAAAAGAATTTTTAATCAGTAACCAGGAACATAAGAAAAATACTGAGAGACCCGCACTAAAAGCGGATTTGCGCGGTGAAAGGAAAATTCCAATCCCGGAAAATTTCGAAGCTGAAAAAAAATCTATTCTAGAAGAACTAGCAAAAGACCCTACCATGGTTAATCGCAGCGCAAAAGAAGCCGAAGAAGTTGCTCTCAGAAACCACATCTTCTTGAACGAAGATGAATTGGCGAAAAGTGCGAACAAAGAATCAACCAAATCTCAGAATTTATCTTTGACTTTGTACCGAGGCAAAGGCTGCAATAAGTGTGATAGCAGCGGTTACCTCGGAAGACTTGGTATATATGAAATAATTGAGGTTGATGATGAGATTGGCAAATTGATTATAAGTCATGCCTCAACGTCAGAAATTCAACACGTTGCAATCAAAAATGGCATGATAACTATGCAGCAGGATGGATTCCTAAAATCATTAGAAGGATTAACTACGGTGGAAGAAGTTTTAAGGGTTACGAGGGAATAATATGGCAACGTTTGAATACACGGTACACGACAAAGGTGGCAAGATTACCTCAGGTAAAATTGAGGGAGACACAAAAGAGAATATTGCTCAAATTTTGATAAACCAAGGCACAACTCCTGTCGTTATTACTAAGATTAGTAAAGATAGCGTGTTTGAGAAGTTTAAGAGTTTTGGACTCGTTCCAGCAGGAGAAAAAGTACTTTTTGCCGAAGAATTAGCCACATTAATTAATGCCGGCGTGCCCATTGCCCAGGCGCTCTCCATTTTAGGGAAACAAACTTCAAACAAAAAGCTGAAAAGAGTGATAGAGGCTTTGACCAAAGATGTCGAAAGCGGATTATCTTTGTCAACAGCCATGGAGAAACATCCTGAAGTTTTTGCCCCTGTTTTCGTCAATATGACAAGAGCTGGAGAGGTCGGCGGGACAATGGACGAAGCCTTAAATAAGTTAGCTGAGCAATTGGCCAAGGACCATGAGCTTGTTGCTAAAATTCGTGGAGCAATGATCTATCCAGCCGTTATTCTAGTAGCCATGACCGGAGCAATGATTTATATGATGCTAACCATTGTTCCTCAATTACAAAAAATGTTTGAGGATCTGGGTGGAAAGTTACCATTAACCACTCGTTCGTTGATTTGGATTTCGGCAGCTTTAACTAAATACCTAGTAGTAACAATAATTGTAATTGTCTTTATCGTCCTGGCTTTTCGTTGGGCTAAGAAAAATATTTTTGCTTTTAATCTACTTATTCATAAATTTTTGTTAAAGATCCCTGTATTCGGTAAATTAATAAAGAAGGTAAATATTGCTCACTTTGCTCGAACCCTTGGTTCATTGCTATCAAGTGGAGTTAATGTTCAGGATGCTTTAAACATTGTTGCTGATTCGACTACTAATTTAGTTTTCAAGGAAGCCATTGAGAAAACTGCTCAAAAAGTACAAAACGGACAGACAATTGCGGAAAATATAAAAAATTACTCTGTTTTCCCTGCTCTTGTTTCACAGATGGTGGCTGTCGGTGAAGAAACAGGATCATTAGACAGTATCCTTGAAAAAGTGGCTAATTTTTATGATCGAGAAGTTGATAATATTACAAAGAATCTAACAGTCTTGCTAGAACCAATGATTATGGTTTTTATCGGTATACTGGTTGGCTATATGATTATTTCTATCATCACCCCGATATATACCATGACAAATATGTTTTAATTAATCTTTTACTTGTTTCTTAATTTAAGTATAATCAGTTTAGTAAACAAAAATAGAAAGGAGGTGAAAAATGTTAAAAGGTAAAAAAGGTTTTACTTTGATAGAACTTTTGATTGTCATCGTCATTATCGGTATCTTGGCCGGTATTGTCGTTGGTGTAGTTGGAACTAGTTCAAGGAAGAAAGCAAACGATGCAAAGAAAAAGTCAGCTGTCCACGAAATACAAAATGCTCTAGAGCAATATTTTGTAGACAACAACGCTTATCCTGCAGCTTTGGCTGATCTTAAGGCTACTACTCCTCCATTACTTGGGAGTAGTGTTGATACCGCTCCTTACACTTACACACCAGCAAACACCAATACCACTTACACATTAAACTTCACGCTTGAGAACCAAGGTGACGCTGGCGACAATGTATCGGGGACATCTCCAAACAAAGTCTATCAAGTCACAAACAAGCAATAATAAATGTGTCTAGACATATTTAAAAAACAGGCAGCTACAACTGTCTGTTTTTTTGTTATAATAAATATAGTTCGGAGGGGTTTTGCAAAACACATCTAATAATGAAAAAAGAAGATTGGGGTTTACCTACATTGAACTCCTAATTTCTTTATCTATCATGGCCATTATTTTTTCGGCAATTTTACCTTTAATATTCAACAGTATTACCTCAAACCGCGGTACCAGATTGAAACTAATTGCCTACGAAGCGGCTAGCCAAGAAATAGAAACTCTTAGAGAACAAAAAGTTTCCTCCTTGGTAAGTCCGAGCCATGTTCCTTTTACCGTAGATGGTGTGCCTGGCGCAATTGGTGATGTATATATCAATAAGGCACTCGGTGATGAAAAAATTGCAGCTGTCACAAGCAAGGTTACTTGGACATACCGAGGCAAAGAGCAAACCGTCCAGCTAAACACCTACCTCTACGGGAGTACAGAATGAAGTTAAAAAAAGGCGTGACTTTGGTGGAATTACTTATCGCAATTGCTTTGATGGGAACTATCGTCATTGCCATCAGTACTATGTATATTATCGGCTTTAAAACCTTTCGGGAGGAATTAGCTCAATCACAACTCGAATCAAATGCCCAAACAATCCTAGATGAAATTACCAATGATACAAAAAACGCTCAATCTGTCGAAGAAACTTATGACTCCTATGCTTCTGGGGCCAACTCCATAATCCTAAAAACGCCCGCTATAGACAGCAATAAGGCAATCATATATTCAGGAAATTCGATGCTTTTCGACAGAATCATATATTATTACGAAAATAACAAAATTCACAAAATAACATTCGCTGAACTATCCAGCATCCGATATAGAGAAAATAATATTGATAAAGTTATTGATAATAAAACCTTACAATTAAATTTTATCTATGACCCCGACGCTGTCTCTGCGACCCTTGTGACTATAAATGTATCTTCTCACCAACAAGTCGGAAAGATAAATAGAACAATTTCTCTGGTTAGTAAAGCAAGGTTGAGGAATCATCTATGAAAAAGGGTAACACGCTACTAGCCGTCGTTTTATTATTAACAGCCCTTCTTTCAATTGGCTTAGCTTTAAGCTCAGCCGTTCTATCCACTAGCGTAAAGATAACCAAAACCTACAACCGTCTGGCAGCTTTATCGTATGCCGAAGGAGGAGTAAACAAAGCACTATGGTCGATAAACAACACCGGTTCTTATACAACAACTTTAGACAGTTCATTACCTGGGGGCCAATTCGAAGCAACCGTAACAGATTGCGGAGCAAATTGTAAACAGATAACCTCAATTGGTTATGTTCCGACGAAGGCCAAACCGATTGCAACAAGAACCGTTAGGATAAAGATTAATGGGGTCGTTTCTACTTCCAACATATCGTTTAAATATGGCATCCAGGTTGATAACTTAGGGACATATTTGGATAATAACGCCACTATTAAGGGCAGTATCTTTTCTAATGGACCAATTATAAATGCTTCAAGCAACACTAAGATAACTGGAGCTGCCACTAGCCATGCTTCAAGCTTTCTGTTCAGTTCAATTACAAATGGGACTATCAGCGGTGACGCTCGAGCATTTTTTATAATTAACGCTATTGTAAAAGGCACAAAATATACCATGGTTAATCCACCCTATCAAGAAATGCCGATTAAAGACGCTGATTTAAATCCAACAATTGATGGCTGGGAAAATGATGCTCTTGTCGGTGGAGCTCAAGGAAATACGACTATTTCTGGGAATAATAATCAGCTCGGCCCAAAAAAAATTGATGGGAACTTGGTAATCAACAACAACGCTAGTCTTAAAGTCACGGGGACGCTCTGGGTGACAGGGAATATTACGATCGGCAATAACGCGCAAATTTATTTGGATCCTTTGTACGGAACAAATAGCGGAGTGATTATTGCTGATCATAAAACAGATAGAACTGATTTCAATTCCGGAAGAATATATGTCAACCAAAGATCAACCATCAGCGGTATTGACCCTAATAATCCCAAAACTCCTAGTTATATAATGTTATTTTCTACTCAACAACCGCCACCTCCATTTGAGAATTTTTGGAGGCTTTGGCCAGCTATCACAATAGAACAAAATTCTATTGGGGGCGTTTACTATTCTCCTTTTGGCTCGATAGCCCTTAAACAAAATGCACTTGCCCGCGCACTTGCTTGTTCTGGACTGCTGGTCCAGGAGAATGGAATAGTAGACTACGACAGTGGTATGGCTAACAGTAGTCTTGCCAGCGGTCCAGCCGGTAATTGGACTACAACTGAATGGCAAGCTTTAGATTAATACTTGTTATTAAAGCGGAGTAAAAGGGTTTCTTCCAGCTGCACCATTGATAACAGTTGGAGCTTTTTCATCTTTTAGTTCTTTAATCGTCTTCTCATCAATATTGATATTTAGATTTTGCAGTTGTTCTTCCCCTTTTTTGACAGCATCAACGTTTGAACTAGGGTTAATAGCCAAATACGAAGCATATGCCATTCCGGCGAAAAAGACACACAGCAAAACACCAATAAAAAGATCTTTATGCTTTTTTACTAGGTCCGTTATTTTGTTAATAGGTATTCTTTTTTTCATTTTTTAATATAAATTGACAAGTTAATACTTGCTATTACGTTATCTGTTAACCCATTTGTGTTTGCATTGTCCTTTTTAATATCCAGGCCGCTGATACTAGAGATTCTTCTCAACTTCGTAATGTCTGATACAAGTGCCGTAAAATTATTGTAGCTACCACTAAAAGTAAATTTGATTGGCAGTTCATAGTAATCACCTTTTGTGATTAACTGGCTTAGGTCAGGGTTAACAACCTTTCCACCCGCCTTTTGGTTACCCACTACACTCTCAATCGTCTTTAATGCATTTTTTTGAGCGACTAATTCCACATCAGCAATAAAACTCGAGACAGCCTTGTCCTTTGGGATACTTTCATAAATCATGTTTTCATTTACGGCTATTTTCCGATACTTTATTTCTAGATTACTTAGTTGGTCTGCCTGCTTATTTAGATATATAGACTCAGTTCTAATTTTGCTCATGTTTGAGCTAACTCCGTATACATAGTACCACCCTGCAATAAATAGCCCCAGAGCCAATAGTCCTGAGAGTATTAGGAAAGCTATCAATAGAGAATGTACTTTTTTTGCACTACTGTTCATTAGTTAACCTTCCCTCCGCTTAGAGTAAACGAGAGCACGAAAACTTTTTGATCAGCTCCACTTGCCGCTTTGCCATTCTCTGTTATACTCTCGATGTCAACGTATTTAAAATAATTCGTAGCGGTCAAAAGATCCTTAAAAAGCACTATATCCCTATCTGATAGTGCAATTCCTGATATGATAGCCCTGTTCTTCTCATTATTTGTGATCTGAACTGATTGTAGTTGTAAACCTGCGGGTGTACTCTCGGTTATTTTCTTAAGAATCGTATCCCAATCAGTTCGATTGTCTTTTAGTTTCTTGACTAAGACTAATCGTTTAGATAAATCACTAGCTTTTTGCTCCATCGAAGCTTTATCTTGTACCAATTTTGTCGAAAACTCTTTTTCAATATTAGCAATATTCTTTTGATCATTTATTATGATGATTAGTACCAAAAAGAAGGCAAAGAAGACTATGCAAACGCTCAAGAGCAAGGTTAAGGTACTAACAAGCTTAGCATTTTTCTTAGCATAATTTATTTCATCCTTTATTTCCGGTGGTAATAAATTTAAATTATTCATTTTCGAACCCCAACAAAGCTAAGCCAATTGCATTTGTATAAATTGGGGCCTCTTCTCTTGGGACAGGTTTTATCGGGTATACCGAGATGTTTGACCAAGGATTGCCTACCACCGTTGTAATATCTAATTTCTCGGTAAAATATTCCGATAGCCCAGGAAGACTTGCAGTACCGCCGCATAATAATATTTTTGAGATTATATTCTCTTTATTAATTTTTTCGTAGTAATAATGGATCATCCGATCTATTTCTCTTGTCATATCCGTCAGTTCAACATCGATCGCTTCTCTCACTTTGACTAAATCTTTATCATCTTTTTTCAATTTAAGTCTTTCGGCTTCATTTATTTCTAATTTCAGAACTTCAGCAATTTTTTTTGTTAAATTTTCTCCCCCGACTAAGGTACTACCTGTAACCCGAATATATTGATCGAAGATTGCCATACTTGTACTTTTTGCCCCAAGGTCAACTACCAAAACTGTCTCACCGATAGCCTTGTTTGGAACCATAGCTCTAGCTACCGCACCTAAATTTGTTTCAATACTAATGATTTCTAGCCCTAGCAAACCAGCTAATTGTATATACGAGTTCACAATACTCTTAGGTGCAGCCGCAAAAATAATGTCGTCACTCTTTGGATCTTCATTATTTGGGCCGATATATTGCCAATCAATATACAAATCGTCCATAGCCATTGGGACTATTTGAGTAGCTTCCCAAATTACAGCATCAGATCGGCTTTTGTCGTCGGTGTGAGGTAACGTCAGAATTCTGGTAAATACTTTTGATTCCGAGATCGACAAATTGACTCTAGTGGCTGTGATCTTACCCCAGGTAATTTTTTTAAAAAAGTCTTTAATAAGCCCTGCTAATTTTTCAGGTTCGCTGATGATACCTTCAATAATATAATTCTCTGGAACCTCCAACCTGCCGTAACCAACTAGTTTTGTCAGTTTGCCTTTTTTCTTCAACTGAACAGCTTTAACAGACCGCGTGCCAATGTCAATTCCGACTATGTCATGTGGCTTCCAGATTGGATCTGTTTTAAAATTAAAGTCCATGCCCTCCCTAAATATTTATTCTGTCTTTTCTGTCACTTGTTCTTTAATAATTCTATCACTCCCGTTGTTTTTGGACAATTCTGTTTCTATTTTTTTAAAACCTTTTTTGTGGCCAGCTTCGTTACCTCCAACACTGTAACCAGTTTCCAGGTCCATAATTTTTGTGACCCATTCACTCGGCTTTGGAATATTAGAGAATATAAAATTACGATTTTCACCGGCTGTTTGTATTTCAATCTGTCCAAAGTCCAATAAACTTTGGAAAACCCCGTTTTCTTTAGAAGCGACATCTTGGATTTTTTCAAAGCCAAGTTCCGACACCTCTCTGGCAAAAAACCTTACCTGATGGATTTCCACAATATTTTCATTTGTAATTAGAATAACATTTAAATAATATATGACTCCTGCGGAATAGATATAAGCTGTTGAAAAAAGAAAAAGAAGACTTATAGATAGAATATATATATTGTAAGAATACCCACTTACAACACTTGGATCCAAATGAGGCAAAAGGAAGATACCCAAAATCGCCAATAAATACATCAGGGATGAGATTGCAGCAGGCAAAAACAAGGTAAACCAATGTCTTCTAATAATATATAGAACTTTTTCGTCTTCTTTCTGAGCTTCAAAGTATTTTTTATACATTTTATGGTTTGAATAATCTCGGGACTGTCGTCCAATCAGCTTTAGCAATATATAAAACTGAAATTGTTAAAACTAAAGCACTGATAAAACAATACCCATAAAGATAAAAATTTGTATTGCTATTTGGTAAACCGTATTTAACCAAATGATAAGTACTGATCGACGACCAAATCAGCCAAATGATAAGAAAGATTGTATATATAACTAAAAAGATTGCCACCTTTATCCTTCGTTAAAATCTTAGCACGTTGCTAATGATTTTAGCAAGGTTATGATTACATTTGTATTTCGTTTTTTGACCATTGACAGCCACAATATTTTTGACGGTATAGCTTAAGATATTTTGCTGCATCTTGCCCTCGACGAAAAAATGGCCGCCAATCAGCATAGTAAAATTCAACATCATATTCTGCGGCAATTATATTACCGATATCTTTCAATTTTTCATGTTGTTGATGCGGACTGACCAAAAGGGTTGTCGAAAATACATCAAAACTCATTTTTTTTGCCTCAAACGCTGTTTTTCTCAACCTTAGCTCATAACATTTCAAACACCTCTCCGGAAACTCTTTCTCTATACCATAAATTACCTGCCAGTGCTCGGTCGGATCATAACTCAACTCAAGAATGTTCTTACTTTTCCCCTTTACTGCTAACTTCAAATTTTCTAATCTTTTCTCATACTCCTCGTTCGGCTGGATATTGGGATTATAAAAAAGATTGGTTATCTCAAATTTATTTTGGACATCTTCCCAAACACCCAGAAAACATGGCCCGCAACAAGTATGTAACAATAATTTTGTCATTACAGCAGCTTATCTTGAGCTTTTTCATTATACCCAAGATGTTTGTAGGCATGATTCGTCACTTTACGACCACGAGGCGTACGTTCCAAGAAACCAATACGAATAAGATACGGCTCATAGACATCTTCAATTGTGTCAATCTCTTCGCTGGTTGCCGCGGCCAGAGTTGACAAACCAACTGGCCCACCATCAAAGTTATTAATAATCGTCTTTAGCAATCGACGATCTGTGTTATCTAAACCAAGATTATCGACTTCCAGCATATCAAGTGATTGATTAGCAATTTCTTCGGTAATTTCCCCGTTTCCTTTTACTTGAGCGTAATCACGAACCCTTTTTAGCAAACGATTAGCAATTCTCGGTGTTTTTCTCGCTCGTTCGGCTATTTCTTTCGCTCCATTTTTGTCGATTTTGACTCCCAAGATTTTTGCTGAACGATTAACTATTTTCTCAATTTCCTCAGCGTTATAAAAATCTAAGTTGTAAATAAGACCGAACCTATCTCGGAGAGGTGACGAAATCAAGCCAATTCTGGTCGTTGCCCCGATCAGGGTAAATTTTGGTAGATCCAGACGAATTGATCTAGCTGCCGGGCCTTTGCCTATTACGATATCTAGAACATAATCTTCCATCGCCGGATAGAGGACTTCTTCGACAACTCGGTTCAAGCGATGGATCTCATCAATAAAAAGAATATCGTTTTCTTGGAGATTGGTCAGAATAGAAGCAAGATCTCCGGCTCTTTCTATGGCTGGTCCGCTCGTTGTGCGAATGTTAGTATTAACTTCATGTGAGATAACGTTGGCTAAAGTAGTTTTCCCTAGTCCTGGTGGGCCATAAATCAAAACGTGATCAATCGGTTCTTTTCTAGTTTTTGCTGCCCCAATAGCAATTTTCAGCCCCTCCTTAGCTTTTTCTTGGCCGATATACTCAGAAAACTTCGAAGGTCTCAAAGCTTCTTCAAATTTCTGTTCTTCTACAAACTCTTCGCTATCTAAGATGTGATCTTTATCCAAATCCATATTATCCTTTGTTCAACTTGCTCAAACAATATTTTAGTCTTTCCTCCGTAGTTTTGCATTCATCGGGTAGTTCAGCTACGGCCGTACTAGCTTCATGTGGCTTGAACCCTAGCTGCAAGAGCGCTCCATAGACATCCTCGGCCTTATCTCCTTGATTTGCAAAAATACTGCCGGTTGCACCAACTTTGTTTTTGAGCTCAATAACAACTTTCTCGGCTGTTTTTTTCCCAATACCAGAAACACTCGATAGCAGAGTTGGGTCTTGATTCACGATCGATGAACGAATTTTTTCCATAGGAGCGACAGCCAATATCCCTAAAGCGGCTTTGGGACCAATCCCTGAAACACCAATCAGGAGCTCAAAAAAATCTAGTTCCTCAGCATTTTCAAATCCATACAAGGCCAAGATATCTTCACGAACATGAGTATAAATATACATGTCAGCGTTTTCATCAATATGGAGCTTTGCTAAAAAATCCGGGCCAATCGAAACCTTGTAACCGACTCCATTGACATCAATGATAATATTATTTTCATGTATCAGTTGTACTTTGCCGCTTAAATATCCAATCATAATGTTATTTTAGCACATGACATAATATTTAAAGTATACAAATATGCTTGACTTTTTTATCTTTTTATGATATTATATAGCACGTTGTACCTTGAATACACCTTTTCTCCAGCAAAAAACATGTAAATATGTATGTGTTTCTTGTTGGAGAAAAACAAGTTAAGGAGAGATGAAAATGTCGAAAAGCTTGTTCATCGCCCTGATCACCGCTTTGGTGGTCGCCTTCGTCGTGGCCATTGGCCTCAGCGTGGCTCTCGTAGAGAGCCACCAGAAGTACGACAAGTTCTCGCAGTTCGCTGCGAACACCGTTTACGGCGAGGGCGGCTACTACCAGCAGGTCTACGACCTGGAAGGCAAGGTCGAGAACCTCGAGTGGGTCAAGGAGACCTTCATCCAGAGACTGGCCGACAACAAGGCCAGCCACAAGGCGACTGTCAAGGAGTTGAAGCAGGAAATCGCCAGTCTCAAGGGGCCTGCGCGGCGCGGTCGCACAAGCGACATGGCGGACCTTCGGGCGCAGTTCCAGAACGTCAAGTCCAGCACCAGTTGGCCGATCTGGGACAGGGAGTTCGATGTGTTCCTCGACTGGTACACAGTTGAGGGTCGTCCTGCTTCCTGGGGTAACCTGGGAGACGCCGCCTTCCCCATCTTGGTCGAGAAGGCCAAGGCCCACGAGCCGGGCGCTTACGAGCGCTATCAGCTCCTGAACCAATACGTCAGGCTGGCGAGACCGATTCTCGGCTTCTACGACGAGGCGAGCTTCGGCTCTCTCAAGACGATCAAGGAGATAATCTACTAGTTTCACGGTTCAACAACTTGGCCGGTGGCGCATAAGCGCCCCCGGCCACTTTCTTTTTACGATTGGGTTTTACACTACTTTTTTATTCTGAATTTTGCCTCTTTGGTTCATTTCCTATCGAGAAGAAACGAGCCAGGAAAATATTATTTTAAGTTATTTATTTTCCTTGATGCCGAATGACAAATAGCAATCGCCAGAGCATCCGCCGCATCGTCTGGTTTCGGAATTTCCTCTAATTGTAATAGCATCTGAACCATTTTTTGAACTTGTTTTTTGTCTGCGCCACCATAACCACAAATAGCATTTTTGACCTGCAATGGCGTATATTCAGCTATAGCACAATGATTCTGTTTAGCCGTTAGAAGAATCACTCCCCTGGCCTGCCCCACAGCAATAGCGGTTTTGGCATTGTTGGTAAAAAATAGTTCTTCAACAGCCACTTCAAAAGGTTGATATTTTTGAATTATTTCTGTTAATTTTTCGCTTATTTCCTCCAGCCGGACATCAAGAGATTTTTTTGGACTGGTTAAAATACAACCATAATTAACAGCCGAAATTTTTCCTTTTTCTTCTTTGATAACTCCATATCCTGTCGTTGCTGTACCAGGATCAATCCCTAAATAAATCATCGCAAACCCCATAAAAAGTATAGGCCGATTATTATAAAACAAGTATCGGTTAATAAATATATCGGTTTAGCGACATGGGGCTGTCTTTTCTCTTGCCATTGTCCCAATCTCGCTTCCTTAATCGGTTTTATCCCAACAGTAACAAGATCAACACTTAGATTACCCATAACCCCTGCCCAAAAACTGACACTATGAAACCCAACCAGCCAATAAACTAACATTAAGAGCAGACTCAATCCAATATCAATTGCCTTAAAATATACTTCATTTTCCGTCTTTTTTGGCCAAAAATGAGGGACCTTGTCCATAATCAGATGAATAACTATGCCAAGAAAAAAAGCTAGAAATGGGTTTTGTATTACCGATCCGACAGCTCCACCGACAGCAACATGGCTTAAAACCATCATGGCTAGATGACCTCAGCTAAAAAATACACTGATAAAGGAATTATAAAAACAAGGTCTGTGAGTAAAAAATAAAATTCGGTTCTATGCGGCTGTCTATTGGTATGCCAAAGACCGATTTTGGTTTTATGCAAAGCCGGCACCCCAACCAGCAAAAGATCAACCAGTAAACTAGCGATCGCTCCAGCGATAACCGAAGTTTTGTTCGGTGTCGGCATAATTAGAAGAAAAATAATAATCAAAAGCGCAATTGACCAATCGACGAATACTAAAATGTTTTTTTGTTTCTGACTCTTCGGCCAATAATGAGGGATTTTATCGGTCAAAAAATGTAATATTATTGATACTACAAAAGCTAATGATGGATTATGTACAACTTCGCCGGCCCCAGCACCGACTAAAACATGCGTTGTGGCTAACATTAATTAAATTTCTCCAAAACTTCTTCGGATATGTCAAAGTTTGCATGGACTGCCGTAACATCCTCAGATTCCTCCAGAGAATCTATCAATTTTACAACCTTACTAGCCGTTATTTCATCATTTATCTTTATCTCATTTTTCGGTATATAGGTAACCTCTGCTTCCTCAATTTTGACTTTACTGAATTCCAAAAACTCTTTTACCTCTTGTAGGTCAGATTTTTTAGTATAAACGATTACTTCATCTCCGCTATATTCAAAGTCATCAGCTCCAGAGTCAATAACTGCCAGCTCTAAGTTATCCTTATCAATTTGTTGTTTTTTTGGTTCTATGTTTATTTGACCTTTTTGTTCAAAAATATAAGCCACAGCCCCAGCTTCCGCCATATTACCGCCGTGCTTTGAAAAGATGCTGCGAATTTCTGATGCTGTGCGATTACGATTATCAGTCATGGCTTCGATCAATACAGCTACGCCAGCTGGTCCATATCCCTCATAGATCAATTCCTCAGGAGCGACTCCGCCAAGCTCACCTGTACCACGCTTGATGGCCCTATCAACATTTGCAGCTGGCATATTGACTGCTTTCGCTTTGTCGATAGCTAGCCTGAGAGAGAAATTCATTTTGAGGTCACCGCCACCTTGTTTGGCTGCGATAGTAATCATATTAGCAACTTTGGTAAATTCTTTGCCTTTTTTGGCGTCAACAATAGCTTTCTTATGCTTAATCCCCGCCCATTTGGAATGACCTGACATTATAAATTAGCTCCTAGTACTGTCTGCTTTTTATGTCCTTCAAAAAAGCAGGCGGTTTTCTTTTATGCTTTTCTTCATAGAGCATTTCATCTGCCTCCTG
Organism: Patescibacteria group bacterium; assembly: GCA_028718325.1. Classification (GTDB taxonomy): domain Bacteria; phylum Patescibacteriota; class CPR2; order UBA1875; family CAIMLA01; genus JAQUMB01. The sequence continues at coordinate 4,424 of JAQUMB010000007.1, read as the reverse complement.
GAATAATGTCGCGTAGCCTACATTGTCTCCCCCATTAGTCTTAACGGTAGCATAGCCGATCGTCACTGCCGGCTTATGGCCTTTGACAGTCTTTAACGATGAAACCTCTTTTTTTATTCTCGCTGAGATTTTTTTTATCCCAAGTTTATTATTATGGATACAGAATAAAATGAATTCATCGCCACCATATCGGAAAACCAAGTCTTCGTCACGGACAATTTTTGAGACAACCCGGATAACATTTTTGATAACTTCATCACCTTTGTTATGCCCATAAGTATCATTAATGTATTTCAGATAATCAATGTCCATCGCCACCAGTGAAAAATATTGATTATTTCTTTTGGCCAAAGAGTATTGATGATGAAACATTTCTTTAATATGTTTTTTATTAAAGCAGCCCGTCAAAGAATCGGTTATTGCATCATAATGAGCCGCCAGATAAGCTCTCTTAACTTTTGCTGTTAAATGAAGAATTTTTTCACGGCGTTGATCTTTATTTTTTTCATGTTCGGCAATAAAAAGGACCTCTTCGATAATTTCGTCAAATTCCCTTTCCCTATTAAAGATTTTGTTGATATACTCGCCCATTGCAAGCTATTTTACTCTATTTTTACGCTTATTTCAATTCAGGTGAGAGATTTTTTCTTTTGTCATAAGAAAATTTATATCACCATTATAATCTGTTCTAAATACTTCCGTGGACTTCAAGGCATTCAGACAGCTGGCTGTTGGGTGACCAAACATATTATCTTTGCCGACAAAGATTATTGAATATTTTGGATCAACTTTTTTAAGAAAAGTCTCGCTGACAGCATCATTACTACAATGATGCGAGATTTTCAGCAATTCTGCTTTAATCCCGCTGTTTAGAAGTTGTAATTGTGCTTCTTTTTCTAAATCACCAGTAAACAAGGCGCTCTTCTCGCCCCATGTAAGCTTGGCAACTATTGAAGAATTGTTGAGATTATCAACTTTTTGCCCTTGCAAGGACTTTTGAGGAAAAAGGAAATTCAATTTTATACCATCACCAAAATCTAAATAGTCCCCGTCAAAAACTGCGTGAGTCGTGATATTCTTTTCTTTTATTACCTCGAGAAATCGAAAATACTCAGGGGTTGTATAAATAACCCCAGTTAGGTAAACTTCCTTGACTTTAAAACTATCCAAAACTTTGATCAGTCCTGCCAAATGATCAGCATGTGGATGCGTTAGGATCACTACATCTAATCTTTTTTGATAGAAAGGAATCCTTTTATCTAATTTCGAAACCACACTATCGTTCGGGCCACCGTCAATTAATATTTTCTGATTTTGAGGTGTTTCTATCAACGTAGCATCCCCTTGACCCACATCAAAAAAATGAAGCAAAATTCCGTCTTCTCTATCTTTTGTGGCTGTACCGATCAAAGCGATTAATGTTCCAGTCAAAAGTAAGAGGATAAGGAGATTAAAAACATTTCTCTTACTAGGATAATTCATTGTCTTATATTATAAATTAATTTGAGTTTTAATTCTCTTAGAACGTTTATGGCCTAGATAGATAATATCAAGAATGATTAGGTACGATACAAAGAGCCAAAATGGACTTTCTATTTTAATTTGAGTGCTAGCATATGGCAGATCACCAAAAAAGTTAATCAGAACATAGAATAAGTGGAGGATAAAATAACCTGGAATTGCCACCAATTGTCCAAGTATTGGCAAGGTCATATAACAAACACCGATGACAAATGAAATGAGCATACCAAGCGGCACTAAACTCAAAATAACTAGGTTAGATATTGGAGAAATGATAGAAGCCCTTCCAAAATAATAAAGAAGTAAAGGTAGGGTAGCAACCTGAGCTCCCAGTGTTTCCGAAAGAGTAAAATTAATAATCTCAGGTAGCTTTGTAAACCACTTTGAAATAATGGGCCCGAGATAAATCATTCCACAAAGCGCGGCAAAAGAGAGTTGGAATCCGACATCATATAGAACAATAAAAGGGTTAAACAAAACCATAACAGTAGCTGAAAACAGGATAGCAATAAAACTATTATTGTTCCTTCCTAAATATTTTGCCAAAACCGGCATCATACCCATGATTCCCGCTCTAACAATACTGGCCGACGCTCCGGTCATAATAATGAATAGGATTATAAAACAAATTGGTAATAATAAGTTTAGACGACGGGATAAGTGTATTCGAAAAGCAACAAATAAACTCAAGATAATTGTTATATTATAACCAGACAGAGCGATAATATGTGAAGTTCCGCTATTTTGTAGCGCCCGCGTGAATTCAGGGCTAATCAATGTCTTCTCTCCTAGAATCAAGCCGCTTGCTAATCCTGATTCTTCCTGAGGCAATACTTCTTTGAGCGCCTCATTAAAAGCACTTCTGAGTGAATATAGGACTCCCTTGATTTGATAATATAGGCTTTTGTTTTTTCCTGTTATAGAAAATTCATCTACGGACATCTCACCTATAATACGGTCCTTTATTAAGCGATTTTTACTGTCCCCATAGGATTTCAGTTTGCCATCAAATTTTATGATTTCAGAAAATTTAACCACCGGGTATTCTTTCATATATAGGATAGCTTTGTCGTTTTGCGCTTCTCCGTTAATAGTTTTAATCTCTATGATTACTTTATTCCCATGTTCTATCTTTATTGGCATTTCAGATATTGTGCCCAGATAGTTACTAGTCTTCCCTGCATACTCATGGTTGATTAAATTGAAATGTAAAGTTTGATATTGAAACTGTGATATTGAAACAAGTACTAGGCCAATCCCAAAGAAAGCCGCCCATAAAAATTTGAATTTGAATAAAAAGAAAGAACAAAGGCCTATGACAAGCCCATATAAGAGCCAGGTCGTTGGGTCAGCTTCAAAAAAAGGCGCAACGATAGCTCCCAATAAATATGACAACATCCATATAATAAGAATTTTTGCCTTCATAGATAAATTTTAACTGAAATAATATTTATAGAAAAGAAAAAAGACCTTTGTAAAGGTCTAATTTGGTGGCTGTGGGTGGATTTGAACCACCGACCAACAGCTTATGAGTCTGCTGCTCTACCCCTGAGCTACACAGCCGAAAATGTCGATAAGTTATAGCTTGATTATGACGAATATTTTGGAGGGCCCGGTGGGATTCGAACCCACGACCAGTTGCTTAAAAGGCAATTGCTCTACCCCTGAGCTACGGGCCCTAATGAGTACGTTAAACGAAAGTATTATAGCTAATTTTGCCCCTAACGTCAACGATTCTGTTATAATGTTTTGGTGGATAGAAAGATAATAATAAAAATATTCGGAGCAGTTTTAATCGCCTATTTGCTCTTTTCTGTAGGCAAGACTTTATACCGAAGTTGGACGGTAAGCAAAGAAGTTGAAGGTCTCAAAAATCAAATTACGGAGTTGAAAAAGTCCAATGAAGACTATAAATCAAAGTTGTTATACTACCAAAGTCCTTCATATCGCGAAAGAATTGCTCGGGAACGGTTCGGCCTTCAGAAACCGGGAGAAGAGGTGGTCGTAATCGTACCAGAGGAAAAACCTAAAGTTATTGAAGAAAAAACAGTCAAGAAGCTAGCCAATTATCAAAAATGGTGGGAATATTTCTTCGGAGTTGATAATTAACCATATTTGTGCTAAAATTGATTAGCTTTTAAAAGGGTTCCCAAAAATTTGTACAAATTTTTGGGAAAAAGGAGGAGTCGCAGAGAGTTGAAGCAAATACGTTTGTGGAAACATAAGCGAGCTCCGACGTCGACGCGGGGTAGAGCAGTGGCAGCTCGTCGGGCTCATAACCCGGAGGTCGGAGGTTCGAGTCCTCCCCCCGCTACCAATGAATATTAAAAACCCCTCATAATTTATGAGGGGTTTTGTTTTATTTTGGTTTTTCGCTTGTTATTTGCGAAACAAACGCCCTGCTATGCTGCCAATAGCAATAATTGCGATCGGACCGATTAACCAGAAGTAGCGGTAGTCAAAAACTTGAGCTGCTATTTGGCTGTTATTGAATAAATTTATTCTGTCTGCTTCTGGTAGGAAAGATATGACACTGGAAAGCATCAAGCCAGCCGCTAGAAAACCATATCCAGCGGTATAGAGCGAACTGGTAGAGGCATCATCGTTGGCCCCAGCTAATTCTGATCTCATCGTCAAAATAAAAATAGTCAGGGCAAAAACCAATAATTTTACTCCAAACAAGGAAATACTGATAGAGTGCGAGATGCTGGAAGCTTTTAATGCATAATCATAAACAAAATTACCAAGTTCGGTAGCTACTACATAACCAACGTACGTATTAATCAAAATATTAAAAACACGACCGCGACCCAAAAGAAGGCCATAAACGGTCATGATTACGAAAAACAATATAATAAATAAATCCCACGATGGGGTCATGCCCCTCCTTAAATTGAAGTACT
>JAQUMB010000006.1 GCA_028718325.1 Patescibacteria group bacterium | reverse complement strand
ATAAAGCGATAGAAATCGCCAAAGAAACTAGGAATAAGTTTGACGGCCAATTATCGATAAAGTTACGCCTTGGTTGGAGTGAATTTAATGTCCTAGATTTTGTTAAAGAATTGGAGAAAATAGGTATAGATTCTGTCTCTATTCATGGACGGACAGCCAAACAGGGCTATCGAGGAGGAGCTGACTGGAATGCGATAAATATAATTGCAAGGTCAGTAAAAATCCCTGTTATTGGAAATGGAGATGTTACGACTTGGCAAGGCGCTGGTGCACGGTTGAGGGATGCTAGCTTGGCAGGAGTCATGATTGGAAGAGGGGCTCTCGGTAATCCATGGATTTTCCAATCAATCAAGGGATGTAATGATGTGATTCCTACAAAAAGCGATATCACCAAAATTGTTCAACTACAGACAGAAAGAAGTATTAAATACATCGGTGAGAAACAGGGGGTGCTTGAGATGCGCAAGCATCTTTGCTGGTATATAAAGAAGTTTTCTGGAGCCAAAAACCTTAGAAAACAAGCTGTAATGGTAGAAACAAAAAAAGATATTGAGCATTTATTAGTTAGTTTCAATTAAAAACATTATTCATGTTAGAATTAACATAAGATGTTGGAACAAGTACCAATCAAGCCAAGGTCCATCAGAGATTATCATGGAATTGTCGAAGACGATTTAATCGACGAGATTTATTCATTGTCAAAAAAAATAACTGATTTGCGTATATTACATATCAATGCCACCAAATTCGGCGGAGGAGTAGCAGAAATCCTGAACAACTACATTCCTTTACTCCAAGACCTCTGGGTTGGGACAGTCTGGCAAACTATTATTGCAGATGATCGTTTATTTGAGGTTACTAAATCGTTTCATAATGGTCTCCAAGGTAAAGAATGCAAAATAGGTCATGACGAGCAAAGAACATATGAAAGGTTCAATGCCTACAATGCACAGTTGCTGGAAGGCGATTGGGACATAGTAGTGATTCATGATCCACAACCTCTAGCAATTCCGTACTATTTGGAGAAAAATCACACCAAATGGCTCTGGCGTTGTCATATTGACGCTTCTGAGGCCGACGCAAACGTTTGGGCATATTTAGATCCTTATTTGAAGGAATTTGATGGCGCAATCTTTAGTTTGGAGAGCTTTATTCCTGATAATTTCCCCATAAAGAAACGATATGTCGTCCATCCTGCCATTGATCCATTATCGGAAAAAAATAAGGAAATTGATCAGAAATTAGCATCTTCAATTATAAAATCTCACGGTTTAGACATAACAAAACCTATCATGACACAAATCTCTCGCTTTGATCCCTGGAAAGATCCGCTCGGAGTCATAGAAGCATACAAACTGGCAAAGAAAAAGATAGATGGTTTGCAGCTTGTTCTAGTTGGCTCAATGGCAAATGATGATCCAGAAGGTTGGAAAATATACCAAAAAGTTGTTGATATCAGTAAAAAAGATAAGAATATCTTTATTTTCACCAATCTAGGAGATCTGGATATTAATGCCTTTCAAAGCGCATCAAGCCTTGTGATCCAAAAATCAATCAAGGAAGGCTTTGGCTTGACTGTAGCCGAAGCTATGTGGAAGGAAAACCTAGTTATAGGTGGTGATACTGGAGGAATCCGCCTACAAATAATAGACGGTGAGACCGGTTATTTGGTTAATAGCGTTGAGGAATGTGCTGGAAAAGTAGTTTATTCACTGAATGATCCCAGTGTAAAAGGGGAGATAGGAAAAAGAGCGAAGGAACATATCCGAAAAGAATTTCTAATCCCGAGACTTCTGAGAGATGAGTTGCGTATTTATAATGAATTGCTTGAAAAATAGTCATTTCTAAGCTAAAATTAGACAGTTATTTAAATGTTGGGGAGTGGCCAAGTGGTAAGGCACCGGGTTTTGGTCCCGGTATTCGGGGGTTCGAGTCCCTCCTCCCCAGCCAGAAAGAAGTTACTCATTCTTGGGTGGCTTCTTTCTGTTTTGGAGGGTGAGAACCCTCGTGTGATAAACAAAAAACTAAAACTGACAGTTGTTACAGACAGACAAAGAAATAAATTTAAAGACAGGGGATTATGACAGCGGTAAGAGCACTTGTGCTTATCCCTCCTCCCCAGCCATTCGACTCGCAAGCTTGCTCATGGCTATAGCCAATTTATAATGAGCGATTTTTTTATTAACATTACCAGATTAGGCTGCACGCTTAGTAACTATGTATTGTCTAGGTTTTATCTTGTCAAAATGTTCAAAGGTCTCACAATTTTTGATGCCACCAGTTTCACCAATTTTTGGAGCATGTTCTTGATGACCACAAATAGGGCAGATTACCGCATTCTCACGGCCACCAATATGAAAAGCTTCAGCGGTAGGTAATTCCTCTCTCTTAATTTCTTCGTTTGGATAGCTTTCTAGTTCCATTAAAGCTCCTTTTTTTATATTATAATTCTACTATATTTGTAAAGTTTGTGAGTTAAATATTTTTGGGTCGTTAATGGGTTCATTCAAGTTACGTATATTACCAAGCCGCTGTGCCTCGATGTTGGTAAAATGAGAACATTATTACTCCTAGAAAAAACGCTCATCATGAGCGTTTTTTCTATTTTTTGCGTCTTGTTTACAACATTTTAAACTTCTAATTTCATTCGAAGAATAGTTTTTATTGTTCGAGGAACATAAGCGACGAGAACTATTTAGATTGAGTCTAAACCAATTAAAATGTTAAAATTTCTATATGCGATTTAGAAAAAAGAATAAAGTCAAAGAAGTTGAGCAGGAACGTCCAAGCATTGAATTATCCAAAGAATTTGTTGCTACCGTCGACGAATACGAGTCAACCAGATCCAAAAAAATAAAAAGATATATATTTAAGCCACTGAAAATAATTACATTTACTTTGACCCTGGCGATACTATCACTTATTTTTGTCGTTATATTCACCGGGCTAGCTATTTATATCAAATACACTCACGAATTTGAGAATATCAAACCAAGAAGCAACTCGACACAGCTCATCATGTACGATCGAGCAAATAATATTATATACAAAGGGTTTGGGGCAGCAGAACCACAAGAAGTCCCTTTATCAGAGATGCCGGATATGGTAAAAAAATCAACCCTAGCGGCTGAAGACCTAGATTTTTATAAGCATGGCCCGATCGATTTCAAGGGGATTGTCAGGGCTCTCTATAACAACTGGCAACAAAGCAATAAAAGCGGTTGGCAAAAACTAACAGATCTTTTACAGGCTGATAGCTACACCCAGGGCGGGAGTACTATTACGCAACAGCTCGTAAAGAATATTTACCTATCACAGGATAAGAGTTTTGAAAGAAAGATAAAAGAAGTCGTTTACTCCTATAACCTTGAGCATAAATATACCAAAGACCAAATATTGGAAATGTATTTGAATGAAATTTATTATGGCGAACAAGCACTCGGTATCAAAAACGCTGCGAAGATCTACTTTGATAAAGATTTAAAAGATCTGACTTTGCCGGAGGCAAGTATGTTAGCCGGCTTGCCGCAAGCCCCCACTGAATATTCGCCACTTGGTGATAATTATGACGAATCGAAGAAACGTCAAGAGTATGTTTTGCAAAGAATGTATTTGGCCAGCGATATCGACTTGGAAACAGCAAAATCAGCCGCAAATACAGAATTATATTTTTCTGGTAAGCAAGAAACGATTGATAAGTATCCATTTTTTTCACAATATGTTAAAGATGATCTTCAAAAACAAACGGGCTCGAGTGATATAGACAATAGTGGCTATAGAGTGTACACATCTCTTGACCCCGTAAAACAGGAGATTGCCGAGAGGCAGGCGAAAGAAGGAATAAAGAAACTATCCTATCGCGGAGCAACAAATGCCGCAGTTGTTATCGCTGATCCAAAAACAAACGAAGTGTTGGCAATGGTCGGTGGGGTAGATTGGGATAAAAGCAAAGTAAACGTGGCTACCTCTGAAAGACAACCTGGATCATCTTTCAAGCCGGTTGTATATTCTGCTGCACTTGAAAATGGTTATACCGCTGCCACAATTTTAAACGATAAATACGTTAATTTTGGTGGCAACCCTGCATATATTCCCAAAAATTACAGTGGGGGATATTCAGGTTTTGTTACCGTTAGAAATGCTTTGGCACGATCCTTAAATATTCCAGCCGTAGAAATGGGCAAGTTGGTAGGAGTCGAAAAAGTTATCGACATGGCCCATTCATTGGGCATTTCCACTATAAATCGTGATGCCACAAGTTATGGTTTGTCGATTTCATTAGGCTCAGCCGAGGTAAAATTAGCTGATATGACTGAAGTGTATTCAACGTTTGCTGCTGGCGGAGAAAGGATGCCTCAAACTGCTATATCTAAAATTTTAGACAGCAAGGGGAATAAAATAACCCTGATACGTCGAAATAAACAAAGGGTTATGAGCTCAGAATCAGCTTATATTATTAGCAGTATCTTGTCTGATAATAATGCTAGATCTGCCACCTTTGGATCAGTCAGCCCACTCAAGACAGACAAACTCACCGCCGTGAAAACAGGAACAACAGATGATTATGCGGATTCCTGGACAATGGGCTACACACCAGATTTAGTCGTTGGGGTTTGGATGGGGAACAACGATCGGACCCCAATGAGGCGAGTTAGCGGGATTGAAGGCGCAGCTTATATCTGGCATGATATTATGACCGAATGTTTAAAGGATATTCCAAGTAAAGACTTTGAAAGGCCGACAACCATCAAAGAGGCTTGGATCAACCCTTACACAGGAGCAATATCAAAGTATCAAGCCAGACCGAGCGTTCTAGAGTACTTTAAACCTGGCACAGAGCCGGGTACCAAAACAGACCTAAGTTACCTAAAGCAGTTCTAGAGATGCAAACGTATAAAGCTTACGGGCTAGTAATAAAAAGGTCTAACATCGGGGAAGCTGATAGAATTATAACTATTTTTTCAAAAGAATTTGGGAAAATCAGATTTGTTGCCAAAGGTTCCAGAAAAACAAAAAGCAAGCTAGCTGGTTCCTTAGAGCCGTTCTATTTCTCCTCATTTATTATCACAAAAGGAAAGAGTCTTGATATATTGACCTCTGCAACAATAGAAAAGGTTCCGCTAAAGAATGAGAGGAATCTTGACCTAATAAAAACAGTTAGTTTTTTTGCTGAATTAGTAGATAAGATGTGGCCTGAACACATTCCAAATTCCGAACTTTTTGACCTTCTCGAGGAAGTTTTTAGTTATTTAGGGGCAAACGAGAATATTGATTTGGTAAGGTTTTATTTTGAAAGTAAATTCTATCAACTCTCGGGTTTCTTTCCTGAAACTTCTGTATGTGTAAGATGCGGACAAAAAACAGAAGAAAACTTGTATTTTAGCCCTTACGCCGGAGGCATTATTGACTCTAATTGTTCCACTGCTTATGGCGACTCTCAAAAGATAACTTCTGAGGCAGCCAAGGTTTGGCGTTTTGCGTCTCAGAATTCATATCATAACTTCAAAAAAATAATGATTCCAAATGATATCAGGCACGAGCTGGTAAAAATTTCAAATTGCTATCTTGGACATGTGACACAAAGAGAGTTTAACTCAGATAAGATTTAGTTTGACCAGGAGAATCAAAAAAGATATGATTACTTCATGGAAGAGATCGAGGAAAAATCTGACTTATCTTGGACCAAGGCTGATTTTTTGAGGGCTAGCCTAGAAGTTCCTGACAGATTAGAAGATGATGACATTCACAGTGAAGGTGAACTTATGAGTATTGAAGAAGTTGCTGAATGGGGGATGGACACTCAAAAAACATTTATTATTATAAAACAGGAAAATTCAAAATTATTTGAAAAGTTATATCAAAAATACGTCTTAGACGTACATTATCTGACTGAGCTTGGTAAGATTACAGAGGAAGATGCAGACGAACTTTTAAAAATTGAAAACTTTGAAATATAGGAGAAGAAGCATGGCACAACTGAATAAATCAATGGAAAAATTAGTAAGTTTGACTAAAAGGCGCGGCTTTATTTATTCCGGTTCTGAAATATATGGTGGTTTGGCGAGTACTTATGACTACGGACCACTCGGGGTTGAGCTAAAAAATAATATCAAAAATGTTTGGTGGAAACTTTTTGTCCAGGACAGAGAAGACATAGTCGGTATCGATGGTGGCATTATCTTGTCACCCAAGGTTTGGGAGGCAAGTGGACATATTAATGAATTTAAGGACCCTTTAGTAGAATGTAAAAAGTGTCATCATCGTTTTCGACCGGATAAATTGAAGGGGAATCAGTGTCCTGATTGCGGCGGGGAGTTAACAAAAGAAAAACTTTTTAGCGGAATGTTCGAAACAACGATCGGTCCAGTCAAGGAAGAGGGCATTTTGACTTATCTAAGGCCTGAGACGGCTCAGGCTATTTTTATTAATTTCAATAATGTTTTAAGTTCTACAAATGTCAAAATTCCATTCGGGATTGCTCAGATCGGCAAAGCTTTTAGAAACGAGATAACTACTGGTAATTTTATTTTTAGAACAATTGAATTTGAACAAATGGAAATAGAATATTTTATTTCCCCAAAAGAAAACTGGGAGAAAGTTTTTAATAGTTTTTTAAAAGATATGCACAAATATGCTGAAATGGTTGGCATATCAAATGCTTCGTTGTATGACCACGATATTCCTGAGAAGGAGAGAGCTCATTATTCCAAAAAGACCATTGATATTGAGTACGAATGGCCATTTGGTCGTGATGAATTGTGGGGACTTGCCTATCGAACGAACTACGATCTCACAAAGCATTCAGAATATTCTGAACAAAATATGGATTATTTCGATGATGAAACAAGAGATAAATATATCCCCCATGTGATCGAACCTTCTTGCGGAGTAGACCGAACTGTTTTGGCTGTTTTGGCAAGTGCTTATGACGAAGAAAAACTAGAAGATGGGGAAGAACGAATAGTCCTAAGGCTTAAACCGGAGATTGCGCCGTATAAGGTTGCTGTTTTCCCATTATTAAGGAACAAGCCAGATATCGTAAAAAAAGCCCGCGAAGTATATTTACAGGTTAAAAGTGATTTTTCCACCTTTTGGGACGAGCGTGGCAATATCGGCAAACGATATCGATATCAGGATGAGATCGGTACGCCATTTTGTCTTACGGTTGATTTTGACACCTTAGATGATGATACTGTTACCGTCAGAGACAGGGATACAATGAAACAGATAAGAGTCAAAATCTCTGAACTAAAAGATTGGTTTGCGAGTAGGCTATAATTTTACTTGTCTGTAGGGTTTTTTATAAAACGCTTGACAGCCTAGAGTTAAGATAGTAAAATTTTTAGACTAAAATAAGAAAAAGAGATTTAGGCGTTTGTGCAAGCACCTAATTTTTATTCTCTAAAAATCAGCAAAAACGAAAGGAAATTTCATGGAATCAAAGAAAATCTATCTAACAAAAGAAGGCTTAGAAAGATTAAATAAAGAGTTTGAAGAACTAACGTCGAACGGTCGAAAAGAAGTTGCCAATCTCATAAAACAAGCCAAAGAATATGGTGATCTTTCCGAGAATTCCGAATATGCTGATGCCAAAGACAAACAAGCTTTTATTGAAGGTAGGATTGCTGAGCTCGAGCATATTCTAAAAAATGCTGAAATGATTGATGAAGTCCATGAAAAATGTCAAAAAATAGGCGTTGGCTGTACAGTCAATGTCGAGGTTGAAGATGGTGAAATGAAATATAAAATCGTAGGTTCATACGAAGCAGACCCTGAAAAAGGATGGATCTCAAACGAGTCACCTCTCGGACAAGCACTCCTAGGCAAGGCTCCCGGTGAAGAAGTAGAAGTTGTCGCTCCAGCCGGAATAATCAAATATAAGGTTAAGAAAATTCAATAAGTAAATGAAACCCCTTCAAAAGCCCATAGTGGCAACGTCAAAAGGGGTTTTTTGATTCTTCATAACTTAGCTTTGTCAGATCAAGTTTTTCTGCTATAATAACACAAGTAGAAAAAGGAGTTTTATGCTTGATATATCATATATTAGAGAACATATAGATGAGATTAAGGCAAATTCAAAAAATCGGGGTAGCAAGGTCGATATTGATAAGTTTTTGGGATTAGACAAAAAAAGGGTAAAGTTAATCCAAGAGGTCGATGAACTCCGAAACAAAAAAAATAGTTTCAAAGGCAAACCGACTGCTAATGAATTAAAGCTTTTATCAAAAAACAAAGAAAAAGAAGAAACCCTTAGCAAGACACTATCCGAGATAGAGAATCAATATTTTGATCTTCTTATGCAAATCCCGAATCTGACTCATCCAAAAGTGAAAATTAGTGACAATGAAGACGATAACCCTGTAATAGAAAATAAATTCAAACCAACAAAGTTTACTTTTACGCCAAAAGATCACGTTTCTTTAGCTGAAAAGCTAGATCTAATTGACTTCGAAAGAGCTTCTAAAATAACCGGGGCCAAGTTTTTCTTTTTGAAAAACGAAGCGGCTTTACTTGAACTAGCCTTGACACAATATGCATTTCAAATCGCCATCAAGCACGGTTTTATTCCTTTTGTCACGCCTGATTTAGCAAAAAAAGAAGTTCTAAACGCAATGGGTTATAATCCACGAGGTGAATCTACCCAAATATATAACATAGAAGACTCTGATCTGAGCCTCATTGGGACAGCCGAGGTAACGATGGGCGGGTATCATAAAGATGAAATACTTAAAGAATTGGAGTTACCGAAAAAGTATGTAGCTTTATCGCATTGTTTTAGAACAGAAGCCGGTAGTTATTCAAAGTTTTCTAAAGGAATTTTCAGGGTTCATCAATTCACGAAAGTCGAGATGTTTATTTATACAACACCCGGTGAGTCAGAGAAGGCTCATCAAGAGATATTAGAGATTGAAAAAGAAATTTTTGATAGTTTGAAGATACCTTATCGAGTAATAGATCATTGTACTGCAGATCTTGGATCTCCAGCATATCGGACCTTTGACCTGGAAGCCTGGATGCCCGGAAAGCCAAATAAAAATGGTTCCATGGGTGATTGGGCTGAGATTACTTCAACCTCCAACTGCACTGATTATCAATCTCGTGCTTTAAATATCAAATATCTGTCCAAAAATGGGACGAAAAATTTTGTTCATACGTTAAATGGAACGGCTATTGCTATGACACGACCAATTATTGCTATTTTGGAGAATAATCAGCAAAAAGATGGTTCGGTTTTGATCCCTGAAGTTTTACAGAAGGTTGTCGGTAGGGCAAAAATCGAAAGAAAGGATAAATAATGAAAATAACTATCTACGGTCACGAGACCGTTATCCCGCCAGAGGTTGATAAGTATGCTAAAGAAAAGTTAGAAAAACTTGATAAATACCAGCATGAAATTATTGGAATTGAACTTACATTGGAAGAGAATAATCATAGAAAGAATAAGAAGATTGCTTTTGCGGGAAAAGCATTGGTTATTATTCCTGGAAATGATATTAAAGCTAAAGCAGAAGGCAAAACTCTTTTTTCAGTCGTAGACGTCCTTGAAAAAAAAATAACGATTCAATTAAAAAAAAGTAAGGATAAAAAAACCGTTAACAAAAACAAGCTGGCTAGCCGCAGTAAAGATCTACTAAGAAGGCTATTCCGGCAGTAAGGGTATAAATAATCCAGAAATTAGATAGGTAAATCATGTCTTTTTTATTAAAAATATTCGGCGACGCTAATAAGCGAGTTGTTGATAAATATCAAAAAAATGTAAATGAGATTAATGTTCAGGAAGAGAGCATTAAGACTCTTTCTGATGCCAAAATCAGAGACAGAATCAAGGTAATAAGAGAGGAAGTTTCACAAAAACTAGAAAAAAAAGCAAAGCAGGAAGAAGACAATGAGTCACTGAGGCAGATCGAAAATGACATTCTAAGGGAATATATGAATGAAGTCTTTACGTTAACTCGTGAGGCCGCTCGGCGAACTTTGGGCCAAAGACACTATGATGTCCAATTGGTAGGAGGTATGGTCCTCCATGAAGGCAAAATTGCTGAGATGATGACTGGTGAAGGGAAAACCCTGGTAGCTACCTTGCCTGCCGTCCTGAACGCGATTACAGGAAAAGGGGTTCATATCGTAACCGTAAACGACTATCTGGCTCGTCGTGACGCCGGTTGGATGGGCCAAGTTTATAACTTCCTCGGGGTAACAGTTGGTACGATAATTCATGATCAATCTTTTGTATATGATAAAGATTTTGAGGACGAGAACGCCTTAGATGAAAAAACAAAACACTTGAGGCCAGTTTCCAGAAAAGAAGCTTATAATGCCGATGTAACTTATGGGACTAACAATGAATTTGGGTTTGACTACCTAAGAGACAATATGGTCCAAAATCTTGAACAAATGGTTCAACGTAGATTGCATTATACTATTGTCGATGAAGTTGATTCAATTTTAATTGACGAAGCCAGAACTCCTCTTATTATCTCGGCCCCTGCAGAGGAAAGTACAGACAAATATGTACAGTTAGATCATTTAGTAAAACAACTTGCTTTTGAAAAAGATTACTTGGTTGATGAAAAGCAAAATGCCGTAACTTTAACAGACGAAGGGATTGCCCATATGGAGCAACTTCTTGGTGTCACCAATATTTATGAAGAATATGGCATTGAAAACGTCCATCATATCGAACAGGCTCTGAAGGCTAATGCTCTTTTCAAGAAAGACAAGGATTATGTCGTAAAAGACGGAGAGATTGTTATTGTTGATGAGTTTACAGGAAGATTAATGGAGGGGAGGCGTTATTCAGAGGGGCTACATCAGGCGATCGAGGCAAAAGAAGGCGTTGAGATCAAACGAGAGTCCCTTACCTTGGCCACGATTTCCTTTCAAAACTATTTTAGGTTGTACGTCAAGCTTGCCGGGATGACCGGTACTGCACAGACAGAAGCAGAAGAGTTTGCCAAAATATACAAACTTGATGTTATCTCGATCCCCCCAAACAACCCAAATATTCGTAAGGATTTCTCTGATGTGATATATAAAAATGAAAAAGCCAAGTTTTTGGCCCTGGTAGAGAAAATTCGGGAATTAAACGAAATCGGCAGGCCGGTTTTGGTGGGAACAGTTTCTATCGAAAAAAACGAGATATTAAGTGAGCTTCTTAAGAAGGGTGGGGTCAAGCATGAGGTTCTAAACGCCAAAAACCATGAAAAAGAAGCCTTGATCATTTCAAAAGCTGGACAAAAAGGAGCTGTAACGGTCGCTACAAATATGGCTGGACGCGGAACTGATATCGTTCTTGGAGGCGGTGTAAAGGATTTGGGCGGTTTGTTTGTCATAGGGACAGAGAGACATGAGTCGCGCCGAATCGATAATCAGCTACGAGGACGAACAGCCAGACAAGGAGATCCCGGCTCAACACAATTTTTTGTTTCTCTAGATGATGACTTGATGCGAATATTTGGAAGTGAGAGAATCAGCGGCGTTATGAATCGCTTGGGTCTCCCAGACAATCAGCCAATCCAAAACTCTATGATATCTCGATCCCTAGAATCAGCTCAACGTAAAGTTGAGGGACATAATTTTGATATCAGAAAACATCTTGTTGAATATGACGATATCATGAACAAACAACGGGCCTATATTTATAAAATGCGACTTGAATCTATCAAGGCAGAAAACATGAAAGATCAAGTCTTTGAGATTTTTGAAAATGAAGCAGAAAATTTGGTGACTAACCATTCAGATATACAAACCGGGGAAATTGATATTAAAGAACTAGATAAGGCTATACAGGCAATTACCGGTTCATCCGAACTTTCTAAATCAAAATCAACTGAAAAAACTAAGGAAAACGTTATAGCAATCTTGAAGGAAAAATATAACCAAAAAGAAACCAAAATAGGTTCAGAGTTAATGAGAATCCTAGAAAAAGCTTTATTCCTTAGAACCATTGACATGCTTTGGATTGACCATCTCGACGCCATGACACACCTTCGTGAAGGCATCGGTTTACGTGGTTATGGTCAGAAAGATCCTTTAGTTGAGTATAAAAATGAATCATATAACATGTTTAAAAAACTTTTATCTGCTATCGACCTAGAAATTTTTAATCTTATATTTAAGGCTGAAATTAGCGCAGAAGTTGCCACGGAACCCGAGGCTGAGTCAGCTAAAACTATTCAACAAGCTACTCCTCAGGCAAGAGAGGTTAGTATGCAAAAACAAAAAAGCATAAAGCCTAAAGATAAAATTGGTCGAAACGATCCCTGTTGGTGTGGTAGCGGCAAAAAATACAAAAAGTGTCACGGTAAGTAAAAATGATTAAAGCTGTATTTTTTGATGCGATAGATACCTTGTTTGGACCGTACCCGGATAAAATCGGCATGTATTGTAGAGTGATCAAAAAAACCGCTGGATTTGACGTGTCTCCTGACAAAATGAAGCAGGTCTGGGATAAGATAGTTATCAATACCGAAGAAAAAGCCGCTAGGATGATGTCAGAAAATGGTGATCTGGCTTGGGACGGCTTCAACCAAAAAATACTAGAGCTGTTAGATTATCAGGGAGATCTAAAAACTGCTGGCAAGAAACTTCTCTATGAAGCCTGGTCAAATCCTGAAAATTTTGTGCTTTACGATGACGTGATTGATACACTTGTGGACTTAGAAAACAAAGGGATTATCATCGCCTGTGTTTCAAATGAAAAAAGTCAGCTGAATAACTTTTTTGTTCACTTTGCGATAGATAAATATTTTAAGTTTATTATGACTTCTGAAGAGGAAGGGGTAGAAAAGCCAAATCCAAAAATCTTCAAACATGCCTTGAATAGACTAAATCTAGAGCCCAAAGAAGCTATTCATGTCGGGGACAGCCTGATTAGTGATTATTACGGTGCAGAACATTTGGGGCTGAAGGCAATTCTTATTGACCGAGACGATAAATTTAGAGACAATAAAAAAGTCGAAAAGATTCAAAATTTAACAGAAGTTCTAAAATATATTTAAGGGAATAAGGTGATTCAGGCTCCCATACTGCCGGTCGTAATAGTTTCAGGTTTTATCGATAGTTTTAATCCTTGTGCGATTTCTTTATTATTGATCTATATTTCATTGATGTTTACGCTAGAAAAAAGTCGAAAAGAAATTTTTACTTTCGGCCTCTTCTATGTAATTTCAATCTATGTAACATATTTATTTATTGGGCTAGGTCTCTTGCGAGCAGGAACCGCCTTTACTTTTAACCCCATCAGCAAAATTGTTGCAATTATCGTCATTATCTTTGGCCTGATCAACATAAAAGAATATTTCTGGCCAGGTGGTAAGTTTACGATACGAATTCCTTTGAAGGTCCGTGCCGTAGTCAGTAAATACGCTTATCAGGCAACTATCGCCTCTGCTGTCATAGTGGGAATATTGATCGGTCTATATGAATTTCCCTGCTCTGGGGCAATATACCTTGCAATCGTAGGACTTTTGTCCTCAACCGTAACCTTTTGGCGCGGTTTGCCATATTTGTTTATCTATAATTTCATGTTTGTTTTGCCTCTAATTATTATTTTCGTACTAGCAACAAACAAGATCACTACTGAAAAATTTATTAACATACAGGAAAAGCATGGACGAAAGCTTCACTTAGTTTTAGCAATCGCTATGATTATCCTAGGAATCTCTATATTAAAGGTTGTTTTCTAGTAAATGTGTTATAATTTTTTCAGTGGAAGTTTTTTGCAACAAAGATTGCAAATCCTCTAACGATAAAACAAAAAAACATCTTTATCAGGATTAAAGTAGTTATCCTGAAGAGGAGCAAAGCATGAAGAGTATAACAAGGAAAAAGTGGTTCAAAAGAACACTTTTATTGTTGTGTGCTATTGTTGTAATAGCCGTTGTCGCCATACCGATTGCGAAAGCCAATCAACCGCGGGACAACGATACAAATGCCATCATATATGGCGGAGCTTATTCCATCGGCGAATTAAAAAATAAGTTAAATAGCGGTACTGGACAACCGTATCAAAGTTCTGTCCAACTAACACATCTTTATAATACATTAGGTATTGAACAAGATCAGTTTGGCAAGCTCGAAGACGGAACTGTCTACAAAAACGGAAAAGTTACTGTAGGGGGCTCAACGGTTCACACTGGCGCACATAGTGCCGGTCGTGAGTTTATGCCCGGATCAAGCAAAGATGATCGTTTTTCTTATCCAGTGTACTGGCGACCAACAAGCGTAAGTTTTGCTTCCGATAGCATACCTGCCTTTGTCTACGTTAACCAGGATGGGAGTATGGCATACGCAATTATCAAGTCTTGCGGAAATCCTGTAAAAGGTGTCGGGGTAAAGATTCCTAACCATCGAATTACTGTTAAAAAATATAACGATTTAAATGGTGATGGATCCAGACAGGGAACTGAGCCATGGCTAAGCGGTTGGACATTTCACATCAGCGGTCCTGAGAGAGATACAACTGGAACGACAAATGCAGATGGAGAGTTTGCTTTTATTAACCTCAAGCCAGGTTCTTACACAATCACGGAAAGACAAAAGGATGGGTGGAAATGTACGTCTTGTAAAAATGGTAACCTCTCGGTAACAGTTACGGGATCCACAGATGAAATTGTTCGCTTTGGCAATCAAAAAATTGAGGTAAATCCAACGCTATACTACTGTGGCACAGCTAGCGATTGTATATCGACAGCTGCCTACAAAGATACGACTGCCTGTCAGACCGGCGTTGGAAAACCATGCTACAAGACCGACAGCGAGTGCAAAGCAACTGCTGCCACAAATTGTCCTGTACCAAACCCAAAGCTATACTTCTGTAGCACCTCTACGTCATGTGAATCAACAACAAATTATAAGGACACTTTAGCCTGCAAGTCCAGCACAGGAAAAACTTGTTATAGCACCGAAGCTGAGTGCAAGGCAACATCATCAACTCTTTGCCCAGCCTCAAGTCCGACTTTATATTATTGTAGTTCTTCATCGGGTTGTACTTCAACAAATGGCTATGATTCGACCAGTGCATGTCAGTCTGGTACAGGAAAACCTTGCTATACAAGCCAGTCCTCTTGTACGGCGACAGCAACAACTTATTGTCCTGTATCGCGATCAACCTTCTATTACTGCAACTCCTCGACAAGCTGTGCGTCAACACAAAGTTATGACACTACTACTGCTTGCCAGTCAGGGATTGGAAAGCCTTGTTACAAAACAGATGCTGAGTGTAAGACAACAGCTGGCACCAATTGTCCTGTACCAAATCCAAAATTATACTTTTGCAGCTCATCTACAGGTTGCGGCTCTACGACAAATTTTAAAGATACGACAGCCTGTCAATCTGGAACTGGGAAACCTTGCTATGCAAGTCAGTCAGCTTGTCAGGCTACAACAGCAACCTACTGTCCAGTTGAAAAATATCAGGTCAAGGTAAAGAAATACGAGGATTTAAATGGATCTGGCACGCATGAAGGCAAAGAAGATTGGCTGATCGGCTGGATGATACAGCTGAGGGGTAACAACATTTCCAAGGATGCTTCAACTAATAGCGATGGGGAAGTTATCTTCAGGAATCTTCCTGCCGGGACTTATACAGTCCGTGAGGTGCTGCAGAGTCCATGGAAAAATATCACCCCGATATCACAGACTGTCACCGTAAATCAGAATAACAAGGATGGCTATGTGGAATTTGGGAACCAAAAAATACCAGTTTACCCCGATAGATTCACCATTGTTGCTCGAAAATATGAAGATGCCAATGGCAATGCAATCCGTGACAAGGATGAACTCTGGCTTCAGGGATGGAAGATCAGGCTCACTGGCGATAAATTGACTCGTGATTTTGTAACCAACGGTGAAGGTGAGGTTACTTTTAAGGATTTAGAAAGTGGTGTCTATACCGTCTCTGAAGAAACGCAGGGGGGCTGGAAAAATATCACCCCGACAAGTCAAAGGGTCAACATAAATAAAGAAAATCCAACCTCTTATATCGAGTTTGGGAACCAGCAAATTCCAACTACTCCGACGACTATCATCCAGGGAGTTACTAGTTTGCCAGTCTCAGGTCCGATAGAAGTTATTGCAGGAACTCTAGCCACAATCGGTATCGGGAGCGCTGGAGTGATGTACCGAAGAAGTCGTATCCGACTAAATAAATCTTTCAAAAAACTATAACCACCTAGACAATTGCTCTCATAAAGCTTGGGGAATTAAGCTCAGCTTGTTATAATTCTATTTATGAATGAATTAAAAACACAGATCAAGAAATTAAGTGAGAGGCTAGAGAAAGCTCTAAGTGTCTTAAAGCTCGAAGAAGAACGAATACAATTGTCTGATCTAGAAAAAACTTCTTCTGCTGCTGATTTTTGGAATGACCAGTCGGTCGCTCAGGAGACAATGAAAAAAATATCAGCAATCAGGGCGCATTTGGACAAATGGGATGGGTTGACAAAAGAGATTAATGACCTGGCTGAACTTATCGAAAACACTAGTGATAACGACCATAGCCTTATAAAAGAACTTGAAACAAATCTGACCGATATAACAGAAAGGTTCGAGAAAACGGAATTTGAATTACTCTTTTCCGGTGAATATGATGCGAACAACGCAATTCTGTCAATCTCGGCCGGCAGCGGGGGAACAGATGCTCAAGATTGGGCAGAAATGCTCCTTAGAATGTATCTAAAATTTGCCGAGAAACAAGCTTTTGAAACCGAGATTATAGAACAGACTAGGGGGGAAGAAGCGGGGGTTAAGAGTGCTACAGTCAAAATAGAAGGTTTTTTTGCTTATGGTTACCTAAAAAGTGAGTTTGGCGTTCATCGCTTAGTCCGTCTTTCTCCATATGATGCAGACAATGCCCGCCATACATCGTTTGCTTTGGTTGAGGTCCTACCAGAGATAGAAAAAGAAGAATTTGTTTTGGACGAAAAAGATTTGCGAATTGATGTTTTCAGGTCAGGTGGCCATGGAGGGCAAAGTGTCAATACAACTGATTCTGCTGTTAGGATTACACATCTCCCGACTGGTCTGACTGCCGTCTCCCAGAATGAAAGAAGCCAGCTCCAAAACAAAGAGGGCGCCCTCAAAGTCTTGAAATCAAAGCTAACCTTATTGGCTAAGCAAAAAAATGTTGCTGAACTTTCGGAATTAAAAGGTGAGCCAATTTCAGCAGAATGGGGAAGTCAAATTCGTTCATATGTTTTGCATCCATATACACTAGTGAAAGACGGTCGAACCCAATATGAAACCGCTGACACCCAGGCTGTCTTGGACGGAAAAATAGACGAATTCATCGAGGCTTATCTGAGAAAGGAAATATCTGAACCAAAAAAAGCCTGAATCATGGTTGACCGCTTTAGGGGATTCTATTAGAATGTTAGTTGAGGTTAAAAACCTTATTGGAGGATCTAATTGATTTATTTCGATCACGTCACAAAAATATACGAACAAAATGAAGGGGAAAAGATCGAAGCCCTAAACGATGTCACCCTACATATAAAACCAAAAGAATTTGTGATCATTGTTGGCCACTCTGGAGCCGGCAAATCTACTCTAATTAAGACTATCAATCGTGAGATTAAGCCTGATTCGGGTGATGTCTATGTCGGAGGGATAAACTATAAGGATCTCAAAAAGCGAGATATTCCATATCTAAGAAGAAAGATTGGCGTAGTTTTCCAGGACTATAAATTATTACCCAAGAAGACTGTTTTTGAGAATGTCTCCTATGCTTTGGAGGTCTCCGGAATTAAAGCGAAGGATATCAAGGAAAGAGTACCTAAGATACTTGAACTAGTGGGTTTGAGTAAAAAATCAAATAGTAAGCCCAAGGAGCTTTCCGGTGGGGAAAGACAAAGGGCTGCCATTGCTAGAGCTCTAGTCCATCAGCCGAGGATATTAATTGCAGACGAACCAACAGGCAATCTTGATCCGAAAAACGCTTGGGGTATTATCGAAATACTGCTGAAGATAAACCAACTAGGCACCACTGTTTTGATGACTACTCACAATCAGGAAATTGTTAATAAGTTGAAAAAGAGGGTCATAGTAATGAAAAAAGGTAAGATCTCCAGAGACCAGGAGATGGGCAGATACGAGGAATAGATGACTAAGTTTATCAGAATATTAAAATCGGGTTTTTCAAATTTTGTCAGAAACGGTTGGTTGTCTGTCGCCTCCATAACCATCATGGTTCTAACTCTTATCACCATGTCAATGTTTCTAGTCGTTAATGTGGTTTTAAATACTGGAATAAAATCTATCCAAGACAAGATCGACATTAGCGTCTATTTCAATGATGACGCAAAGCAAGGTGACATAATAGCTCTTCAAGAGGATTTGGCTGACTTGGAAGAAGTTAAAACAATCAAATTTGTCTCGAAGGATGAAGCTTTGAAAAGATACGAAGAACAGAACAAGGATAATCCAAAACTTTTGGAATCACTCAAGGATACTGAGAATCCTTTGCCCCCAAGTCTGGAGATTAAAGTTTATGACCCGAGCAAGCTCGATGTATTAACGCCTATTTTTGATAATGAGAAGTATAAGCTGATTATTCACAAGGTTAGCTACAAGGAAAACAAGACTATCATCGATAAGCTTTTTCAGGCTACACAGTTTACCAAGCAAGTTGGTGTTATTGCTACCTTGGCATTCACCGTCACCGCTTTGGTCATCATATTCAACACGGTAAAGATGGCCATCTTTACCAGAAAAGAGGAAATAGATATCATGAAACTGGTTGGGGCTACCCCTAGCTTCATCAAAGGTCCGTTTCTGATCGAAGGAGCAATATACGGAGTCATCTCTACCTTGATATCGATAATGATTATAGGTACTATATTATACTTTTTAGCCCCGACTTTGGTTCACTACTTTGGTGGCGTTGGCGACGATTTGTCGGGATTTATCAGAAGCAATATAGTGTGGCTGGTGTTTGCTCAGCTTTTTGTGGGTATTTTTATCGGGACGGTCTCGAGCTGGCTAGCAGTCCGAAAATACGTTAAAATAAGCTAATAAGGCTTGACAGGCATGAGAAATAGTTGCTATAATTTAGTTTGTTCGGAGGGTAAATGCATTTTCTAAGAGTAGAAAAGGCAAACAAGAATAAAATACATTTCGAAATATCAACCAAGTTACAGGTATTTGTAAGCTTGGTTTTATTGTGTACTTTTTTTGGCGCAACCCCAATCTATTCAATGTCGCAACAGGAGTACCAAGATCAGGTTAGTCAGCTTGATGCTCAGATTGCGGCCGCAAATGCACAGATAACTCAATTGAGTGCTCAGAAAAAATCTCTATCTAACGAGGTCTCTATTTTAGATTCGCAAATTAATGAAATCCAATTGAAAATAAATGTTTTTCAGCAACAAATTGATTTGACTACAAAACAAATTGATAATACCAATCTGCAGATTGTCCAAGCTGAAGCAGATTTAAAAACACAAAAAGAAATTATGAGCGAATACCTGAAAACTATGTACATAGAAGGACAAGTTTCTACAATTGAGTTGATTGCGAAGTCTAAAAGCTTTTCTGATTTCGTAAACCAATCAGAATATATGGGGACAATGCAACAAAATGTGCAAGATACATCAGATAAAATTGTATCCTTAAAGCAACAGCTGGAAAAACAAAAGAGAGAGATGGAAACCGAAAAGGCAAAAAACGAACAGTTAAAGACTGAACAAGTAGCTGCCCAACAAGGGATATTAAATCAAAAAAGTACTAAGGACAATTTAATACTACAAACGAAGGGCCAAGAGGCAAACTACCAGGCCATTGTGAAGGCAGCACAGAGGAAGGAAGCAGACGCTTGGGCCTCGTACCAGTTAGCAATTCAGGGTGCGTCTTCGAGTGGTGGTTCAACATATGTTGGAGGGAGCGGTAGCGGATATTTATCATGGCCAATAAATGGCTATCTATCACAAGGATATGGATGTACTGAATATGCAATGTGTGGTAACCCAAATGGCCCTTATGGCGGGAAAATACATAATGGGCTAGATATTGCATCTTTCTCGGGTGATCCTATTCATGCAGCTGGCGATGGATATGTTTTGGATGAAGGTTATGAGTTTAATTCTCAAGGTTGGGGCAACTGGATAATTATTAGGCATTCAAATGGGCTAGCAACTCTTTATGCTCATCAAAGCTCTTTCGCGGTTGTCACTGGCCAGGCTGTTAGTAAGGGACAAGTAATCGGATATGAGGGAAGTACAGGTAACTCCACTGGTGCACATGTTCACTTTAGTGTATTTACTAATCTAATATTGTACAATGTAGCTGGATATCATGGTCCAAAGTATGAAGGGACTGTTGACCCAAGAAGTTTCTTATGACAAGAATTTATTTTAAATACAACAAAATAATATTATTTATTTTATTATTGCCAATGTTAATGTTTGGGAACACCGCATTTAGCGAGTCTAGTACTGAGCTCCGTCAAAAAATTAATGACCTCACAAGTCAAAGAACAACACTAGAAGGAGAGGTTGCAAGCTTTAATAATCAAATAGCAGCCATAGAATCACAAATTGTCCAAACAGATAGCCAATTGACAGAACTAAATGGGAAAATAACTCAAGCAAATGCAGACCTTCTAAAGCAAAAAGATTTATTAAGGGAATATCTTCGGACTATGTATGTAGATGGTCAAGTGTCTACTGTCGAGCTAATAGCTAAATCAAAAAGTTTTTCAGAGTTTTTAGATCAAAGTGAGTATATGGGTGCTATGCAACAGAACGTTCAAAATACAGCTAGTCAAATCTCTGATTTGAAAACAATGCTCGAGCAGGAACAGCTAAAGGTGATAGCATTGCAAGAGCAGCAGAAAGCAATGCAAACTGCCCTTGTCCAACAAAAAGCAGAAAAGGACGCATATTTAACACAAGTAACTACAGAGGAACAAGCTGCTAAGAAAAAACTAAGCGATATGCTAAGCAGGGGAACCATAACCTGTAATGGTAGCAGTCCTGTTATAAAAGCATCAAATCCCATCTTCAAGTTTCCCCTAAATTGTGGTTATATTTCTCAAGGCTGGGGGAATACTGCTTATGCAACCGTCGACCGAGCTTATGGAGGAGCAATTCATAATGGAGTTGACGTAGCCGTTGGAGCAAATACAGGTATCCATGCAATTGGTGCAGGAACAGTATATGCAACAGGGAGTGATGATGGCGCAAGCGGTTGGGGAAATTGGATAATTATACAACATCGTATAGCTTCAACTGATTACTATTCACTTTACGCTCACATGATCGCACCAACTCCCTTAGCCAAAGGTGATTCTGTAACGACTGATGATGTTGTTGGCGGAGTTGGTGGAAGTGGAGGTTGGCCAGTCCATTTACATTTCAGTCTGTACAAAAGCGATAAGCCAGCTTACGGCAGTGGTGGACCATCATATCCCGGCAACACGATAGACCCATTGAACTATATGGACATCACAGTTTCAACCGGAGGGACTGACTGGGATCCGGCAAATGCTCATTAAAATTGACTATATTCCTTATTTTGTTAAAATATTAAGTGTCCCAAAGGGCACTTTTATTTTATGGGGTTAGACAATAGAAAAGCCTGATACAACAAATAATAAAGCAAAAAACACCAAGATTTTGATCGGAGCGATTATCTTTTTGGCTTTTCTCTTTGGCTGGGCCTTTGGTCATCTCGATGCTCAGAGACAGTTGCAAGGCTATATTCCTGGTATATCCACAGAGAAAAATCGTCCAGACTTTGGCTTATTTTGGAGTGCTTGGGACAAGATAACTCAAAATTATGACGGAGCGTTAGATTATAACAAGCTCATCTATGGTGCTATCGATGGTATGGTCAAAGCAGTTGGTGATCCCTACACCATGTTTTTAACATCAGACCAAGCAAAAAAATTTAATGAAGATCTCGAAGGATCTATCTCTGGTGTTGGAGCTGAGGTCGGAATCAAAGGTGATCGGGTGATCGTAATCGCGCCAATTGATGGCTCACCGGCTCAAAAAGCAGGCATCAAACCTCAGGATGTAATACTAAAGATAGATGACTCTGATACAAAAGGAATGGATATCAATACAGCGGTATCAAAGATTCGGGGTGAAGTCGGTACAAAGGTTAAGCTAACTATATCCCGAAATGGTAAGGAATTTGTCTATAATATTACCCGAGAAAAAATTGATATAAAAAGCGTGAAATGGGATGTAAAACCAAACAATATCGGATATATTGAGATCTCGCGGTTTGACAGCAACACTTCAGCCCTGTTGAACGAAGCAATCAAAGATTTAAACAGCAAGAATGTCAAAGGTATCGTCATAGACTTGCGGAATAATCCAGGAGGCTATCTAGACGCCGCTGTCGATGCTTCCAGTGATTTCCTGAAAAAGGGTGCTGTAATAGTTACTGAGAAAAAGATGACTGGTTCGAGCAAACCCCAGGTCTACAAATCTGACGGAAAAGGACTCGAAACCGACCCGAATGTTCCAATTGTATTATTGGTTAATGAGGGCTCTGCTTCTGCCTCAGAAATTATGGCTGGTGCTCTGAAAGACAATAATAGAGCTATACTAATCGGTGAGAAGACCTTTGGCAAAGGGTCTGTTCAGACTGTTGAAAATCTAGGACAAGGTACTTCCTTACACGTCACTGTCGCTCACTGGTATACTCCAAGCGGCAAAAATATAGGGAAAGAGGGCTTGTCTCCAGACATTGTTGTTGGTCTCACCGAAGCAGATGTAGCTAACGGCAAAGACCCCCAACTTGATAGAGCCTTGTTAGAACTTAAGAATAAAATTAAGTAGTATCAAATTTAATTATTAATTTTACGGAGTAATATTATGACCAAAGTCTTATTTTTACAAAACCTGGAACACCATCAGATAGGGGAGGTAAAAAATGTCCCTGACGGCTATGCTCGAAATTATTTGTTACCAAAGGATATTGCCGTTCTGGCCACGGATGATGAGGTAAAAAAACTTGAATCAAAGCTGGCCAAAATGAAAGTGGAGGAAGAAAAAGTAGTCGGGAAATTAGAAGAAATCGCTGCAAAGATCGAAGCAAAGACATTTAAGGTTGAGGCGCAAGCCGGTGAAGAAGACAAGTTGTTTGGGGCTGTAACAAACAAAGATTTATCGGAGGCTCTAACCAAGGAAAAGCTTGATGTAGATAAACATGAAATTGAGATATTAGAACCAATTCATACGTTAGGCGAGCATGAAGCCCTCGTAAAACTCGGGCATGGTATCCATGCAAAAATGAAGGTAATGGTCGAACGAGCAAAATAAATGTTAGGGTTATTGTCGTTCGAAGAATAATTATTATTGTTCGAGTGTAGCGAGAACTACTTGACTCTTTGTCATTCTCGTTCAAGATTAATGAGCAAAAGCTACAAAAAAACACCCCTATTTGGGGGTGTTTTGATTTCAATTTAATTCTTATTCAATTTCCACAAGAGGTTCGACATTTACAACAGTCTTTCTCTTGTTGTGACCAGTAAAGCTTGTTATTCTTTTTTGACTGTATCTTACTAGCCCGGTTATCCTTGCATAGATGGTGTCGTCTTTACCGACTTTGACATTTTGTCCTGGCTCCCATTTAGCCCC
Organism: Patescibacteria group bacterium; assembly: GCA_028718325.1. Taxonomy (GTDB): domain Bacteria; phylum Patescibacteriota; class CPR2; order UBA1875; family CAIMLA01; genus JAQUMB01. The sequence goes on along the minus strand of JAQUMB010000006.1, from coordinate 17,802 downwards.
GCGTTGTCGGACAATTATGTCCCCAGCTTTGGCAATCTGCCCACCATAAAGCTTTACGCCTAATCTTTGCGCATTTGAATCACGACCGTTTTTTGTAGAACCCCCAGCTTTTGTGTGTGCCATAATCTTTACTCCTAAAAAACAATAATATTATATACAAAATTAGCTTATCGGTCAAGCATGTTCTTAAATTTATCTGTTTTTCAGCTACTGTGAGCCTTAGACTAGATCACAAAAGAAATAGAAACCGCGACTAATAGTGTAATGTACAAAATTTTGAGACAAAAAGTATCTTGATAAGATAATTCAATAATAGTACGATTAATTTATAGAAAAAAGAAAAATTTGGAAAGGAGGTGAAAAAATGGCTGAAGAAGAAGTAAAGGAAGCTCCTAAGGCTTCACAGAAACAAGAGAATATTGGAATGGCAATTATTGCTTATTTTATTTTCTTTATACCATTACTGACTGATTCAAAGGACGATCCGTTTGTCAAATTTCATGTCAAACAAAGTATTGTAATATTAATTACATCTGTAATCGTTTGGCTTCTAGGAATGTTTATTCCGATCATTGGCTGGTTCTTGATCGCTCCGATTGGAGGACTTTTGGTCTTTGTACTTTGGGTGATTGGTGTAGTCAACGCCGCTCAACAAAAGAAAACTCCAGTTCCAATTGTTGGAAAGTTTGCTGAGAAATTAAACTTCTAATTAATCAACCGTAATTATAGCTTTTACAAAACCGGGAAATGGTTAGTGTTCCCGGTTTTCTATTTGTAAATATCCAATATATAGTAAAGGGCCCGCCCCCGTGTCAGATACCGTCGTATCATTTCACGTTGGCGGGCCCAGTATTTTGAGACAGAAGAACCGACTTAGCGGGGATTATCCGTATAGGGTTCCTATCTGGTCAGATATCAGCCAGTCGGGCATTTGCCCAGATCGTGCTTGTGGTTGATACTCCCAGAAGAGCGGGCACTAGGTTCGATGCTCTTGTCGTAGCCCCACGGTGCGCCTCCATCGTTTTTCTCACCACTTGCGGTGAAAAGCCCGGTGGGATTATTCTGGCAACGATTTCGGCGCTAACTTTTTCGTTTTTTCACCACAACCCCCTCGGCCGCGATTGTCAGCTCCTCATGTACGGTCGATCCCACCGATCGACAGACATTATATTACCACATATATGAATAATAGTCAAGGCTTTTTCTCACTTTTGGCTTGGTATGATATGATTATCATATGAAAATAGGAATTCACGTTTCTACTTCTGGAGGAATAGATCAAGCTGTCGACCGAGCAGCTGAGCTCGGTTGTAACACTTTTCAAATCTTTGTTTCTAATCCCAGGGGTTGGAAGCCGACTGTTTTAGATGAGTCGGGGATACAACTATTCAAAGATAAATACCAGGCAGCTGAAATGACCGGGGCAGTTAGCCATAGCATATATCTGATCAATCTAGCCTCACCAAAGGAGTATCTCCGAAAGTTGTCTATTGACTCCCTTGTCACTAGCCTGGAGAATACTGGCAGATTGGGTTTAAGCGGTCTCGTTACCCACATTGGCTCTCATCAGGGTGATGGTCTGGAAATGGGCTTAGATCGAGTCTGCGAGGCCATCGAGAAGATTTTAGATGGTAATACTGTTACAACTACAACGCCTCTTCTTTTGGAAAATACTGCTGGAGCGGGCAATCTCGTTGGAAAAAATTTCGCGGAACTAGGCGAAATATTAAAAAGGGTAAATTCTAAACATTTAGGTGTTTGCCTTGATACTGCTCATGCATTTGAATACGGTTATGAGATACATACTAAAGAAGGTTTAGAGAAGCTGATTAAGGAGATAGATCAAACCATTGGGTTAGATAAGCTTCAGGTTATTCACCTAAATGATTCTATGACAGATCTGTCCAGTAATCGTGATCGTCATGAAGATTTTGGTGAAGGTTTTATTGGCAAAAAAGCAATGATCCGAATCATTAACTATCCGGCCCTCAAAAATATCCCATTTATTATGGAAACACCTAAGTTAAAGTCAGGGGAGGCGGGCAAAGAATTTATCGATGAGATAAAGTCCTATGCCAAATAAAGTAATTTATCAAACAAAACCGCTTTATCCAAAGTTACTTTGGCAAAGGCCTGTTCATTTTTATAAAGCTGAGGCCGGCAAGGTTCTGGTGATTGCTGGCTCAAAGAATATGGTTGGTGCGGCAATTTTGACGTGTGAAGCTGTTTTCCGTAGTGGAACGGGTATTTTGTTACTTGGCTTCCCGCAAGGGCTAAAAGATATTTACAAAGATGTTTTGCCAGAAGCTATGACCTTGCCACTTCCTGAGACACCTGGTTTGACACTTTCCCAAAAGGCAAAAGAAGAAATAATTGATCAAGCAAAACCATGCGATGTCGTTATCATTGGCCCCGGGTTATCACAAAATGCAGAGACTATTCAACTGGTTTGGGAACTGGTTTTTGCTATACATAGACCGATTGTGCTGGATGCAGATGGGTTAACGGCTTTGGCAAGAGGAATTGAAGTAATAAAGAGTAAAGAGAATAATCGTTTTTTGATCGACTATTTCAAAAAGAAAGACAGCAAATTAGTCATGACACCACATCCAGGAGAGACTTACAGACTAATCCAGGCCATAAAGCCAGAGGAATTAAAAGATATCAAAATCACAACAGACTATATCGAAAAACATAAGGAGAGCATAGCTCCAATAATCTCTCATTACTTAAATGGTGTCGTAGTACTAAAAGGTCATGACACTGTAATCTGCGAAGCTGACAGTAAAATAGTCGTAAATAAAGTGGGGGGACCAGAATTGGCTACTGCAGGGTCTGGAGATGTTCTTTCTGGCATCGTTGGCTCTTTTGTTGGTCAAAATCCAAATCAAATCTTTGAAGCTTGTTGCACCGCTGTTTACCTTCATGGTATGTCTGGGCAACTCGCCAAAGAAAAGGTAGGGGAAAGAAGCGTAATCGCTTCTGATATTATAAGATTTCTACCTGAGGCCATAAAAAAAGCCGAGAAAGATATCTAGGCTATTTTGAAATTGGTACCGATGGTCGGACTTCCGCCAAAGGTGATAAACTCCGTTTTGGATGACTGTTCTAATATGCATGGTGGGCGAGGAGGGAATCGAACCCTCAAGAGATTGCTCCCATAGGTGTTTGAGACCTACGCGTATACCAGTTCCGCCACTCGCCCATATTTTTAAACTCCGCCATAAAAAGCCTAGTTATCTTAACTTAAATTTAGTTTTTTTTCAATTTTTTGTTATCATTCTAGTATGCACAATGAGCCAAGTATCGAACAATTAGAAAAGCTAATAAAGGCATTTAAAGATTTAGGTGGCAGTGATGCGGAGTTGTCTCTTCTGACTGAAGACGTCCTACACGAATTTTTACCAGAAACCAACAAAAGCATTGATAAAATATTTTCCAAAAAAGATCATGAGTCAATATCTAAGATTAAAGATTTTAAAGCAGACCCAAAACACCCGGTAAAGGAAGCCATCCAGGCCACTTGGAAGAAAAAAAGGGTTCGCTATCCTATAATCTTTGTTTCGCTCTTCATAATTATTTTTGGTATCCTCAATCTTCCCTTGTTCATCGCGCAACTTCAGCCTGTTGTGCCTGAAAAAAAATATGAGCTAGTCAAAGAAGTCGTCAAGCCGGTCATGGATAAGAGTGCACCACTGGAGCCCGGAGAGGTGATACCCGGAGGAAATTTTTTAGTTATTCCCAAAATTGGTGTCAATGCGCCAATTGTCTTTGTCCAGTCAGTTGATGAGAAAACTGTCCAGGATGGGCTCCAAAATGGAGTTGTCCATTATGCTTACACGGCAAAGCCTGGCGAGGAGGGGAATAGCTTCATCACAGGGCACAGTTCAAATTACTGGTGGAATAAAGGCGCCTTCAACTATATTTTTGCAAATTTAGGACGAATGGCCGTCGGTGATCAGGCAAAAATTTATTATAACGGTAATAAGTATTTGTACCAGGTGACCGAAGTCAAGGTTGTCCCACCAACTGATGTCAGCGTTTTAAAACAAACGGCCACCCCGACATTAACTCTCATGACGTGTACTCCTCCCGGAACCAGTTGGCAAAGATTAATTATAAAACTCGACCAGGTTTCACCACTTTATAAAGCTCCTGTTGTTGTACAAAAGTACCGAGAATTACCAAATTTGAGCCAATTGCCAAACACCAATTCAAATGTTTTTCTTGATTGGGTCGCGAAGCTTTTGAATCTTTAGAAATTTAGATTGATTTTATAATAAGACTTTACATTCCCTTTTAATGTTGAATAAAAGACAGATGACTGATTGAATACTGAAACTTGGTTTGCTTTTGAAGCAAGTTCAGTTTTGTTAAAGCCGTCGTACTCTACAACAAAAAGTCCAGTTTCTCCCTGAACCAAGAGGTGGCTTTCGTCATAATACCAAGTAATCATATTAATTTTTGTACCAATATCAACCGTCTTTTCTTCCATTTTTTCAAAATCATAGACTTTGGCCAATTCTCCATCGAAATAGGCCAATCTCGTTCCATCTTTGTTCCATTCTATGCCCAAGATTTTCTGATCTAGTTGTAGAGAGGTTTTTGCACCATTAGCTTGATAGTAAGCTGTTAGATTTTTTGTGTCGTTTGGTAAAAGAGCCAAGTAGTTTTTTTGCCTTGAGTATGCAAACTGATATGATTTACTTTTTTCGACGGATTCTGCAATATTGTTCTTTCCCGAGCCATCTGGCTGTATCCTTGCTACAACATAACCGGCCGTAAGATCCTGTACATAGAAAATTGTCCCACTGCTATCTACCGAAAAATCAACAATGTTTTTATCAAGTAAGTTTTGTGAGATCTGTCCATTGTTCTCAAGCACCAAACGATACAGACTACCACTCATTGTGCTTATTAGTTCGTTTTGGTTTTTGGGGTTCCACTCTGTCTTTGTCATAGGATATTTAGACGGATCAAATCTGTAACTATATGCAGGTTCCGTTTTTGAGAAATCTAAAATGACTGTTTCTTCACTGGCATTATTCTTGAGTTTCAAAAAAACTTTAGAATTGTTATTTAAATTTGCCGAAATAATTTGGGGGTTTTGAAGCCAAGCTTCAGTAAGTGTTTTATTTGCAATCGGCCAAATGCTTTTAAAGTTGTCGTTATTCACATCATATTGATATAACAAAGTTTCGTTCTTGGCGCTTATTTTTGAATACAAGAAGTATCGTTTATTGTCGCTTACTGATAAAAGTTTCAGATCTTCTAAATCGCTTATTTCACTAGATTTAATACTGTTCGGGAAAAGCAAAGTATAATTTGCCCAGCTTACCATATTTGCTTTTACTAATATTGTTTTACTCCAAGTCTGATAACCGATTTTTTCTATTGCTATGGTATGTTTTCCAGGCTTGACGTCAGCTATTCGAACTGACAAAAAGGGGAGCGTAGTTTTACTGTTAGCATATTTACCGTCCAAATATATTTTGGCATCAGCTGGTTTGGAGCTCACAATAATCATGCCTGTTTTTTGAAAACTGACAAGTCCTTTGTCAATAAAAAGTTTATAGCCACTGGCCAAGGTCAGAACATAGACCAATAGAAAAATAAAAAAAATTCCTACGACAGGATAAATTACTAAACGTGAAAACTTAGATGGCTTATTACTTTTTTTTACCATGAGTTTTAGTAATTATAACTCAAATGAGTAATTTTGCCAACGCTTCTTCCTTGTAGATAACCCTGTTTTTTGTTAAGATAATTCCGATAATTTGAAAGATATTTATGCTTGCAAGAAGAATCGGAATCGACCTAGGGACTGCAAATGTCTTGGTTTATGTCCCAAAAAGAGGAATTGTTATAAACGAACCCTCTGTCGTTGCTGTGTCTGAAGATAATAAGGTTCTTGCCGTTGGCAATGAAGCAAAGGAAATGGTGGGGAGAACTCCCGAAGCCATCACGGCTTACAAGCCTTTGCGTGATGGTGTTATCGCTGATTTTAGAGTAACGGAGGCTATGATTCACTATTTCATAAATAGAGTTAGCGGAAATGTTCGACTTTTTAGACCAGAAGTCATGGTAAGTGTACCAGCAGGAGTTACTTCCACAGAAAAAAGAGCCGTAATCGATGCGACAAAGGCGGCTGGAGCAAAAGACGTCTATATCATACCGGAACCGGTAGCTGCAGCCATCGGCGCAGATATACCTATAGACTCAGCTGCAGGTAATTTAGTAGTTGATATTGGAGGAGGAACAACCGAGGTCGCAATTATTTCTTTGGGAGGAATTGTTGCTTCTACATCAGTCCGTGTTGGAGGAAATCGTTTGGATCAATCCATTGCTGACTATATTCGCCGCAAATACGGTCTAGCGATAGGGGATCAAACCGCTGAAGAGATTAAAATCAAAATCGGAAGCGCCCTTGTCCGAGAGAAAGAGAAAACGATGGAAATTCGTGGCCGAGATATGATAGCCGGCCTGCCAAAGACTATAAATATTTCTTCTAACGAAGTCACTGAGGCTATGCAAAACGAAATTGATAAGATTATTTTGGCAGTTCGAAATGTTTTGGAGCAAACCCCTCCTGAACTCTCGAGCGATGTCATTGACCGCGGGATGATCATGACTGGGGGAGGATCTCTGCTTCGGAATCTAGATAAAATGCTTACCAAAGCAACCGGAGTTCCTTGCCATGTAGCCGATGAGGCCCTGTATTGCGTGGCTAAAGGAACCGGCATAGCTCTTGAAAATTTGGACGATTATAAACGGAGCGCTCTCGCCAAATAATCTTTCGACTGGATATTTCTTTTGCTATACTAAATTTAGATAGGAGGGACAGTGAAAAATATTTACGTAACCGACCTTCGAGAAGGAATATCTCTTTTTGATGAAAATTTTGTAGTGAAATCGATCAAAAGGATGATGACCAAGCAAGAAAAACCTTATCTTGATTTAGAATTGTCAGATAGGACCGGAAATATTAGAGGAAAGGTATGGCCAGACAATTTGGACAAATGTGCAGAAGTAAAGGAAGGAGAAGTTGTTTCTATCGATGCGCTTGTTGAAAATTATAACGGAGCGTTGCAATTAAAGATTATGGCTTTAAAAATTGAAAACAATTTTAATCAAGCAGATTACCAGCCCGTTTCAAAAAAAGACAAACAAGAGATGCTGACCGTAATCACTAGCTCCATCCGAAGGATAAAAAATAAGCATTTAAAATCTCTATTAGATAATATTTTTACAGCTGATTTTCTTAAAGATTTTTCTGAGGCCTCTGCCAGCTATCGCTTGCATCATGCATACAGGTCAGGTCTGTTGGAGCATACATCAGAGATGCTAACACTGTCTGATGCTATATTAAGCCAATATCCCAAAATGAATTCTGATCTTCTAACGACAGGGGTTCTGCTCCATGACATAGGAAAAATAGTTGAATACAAAACTTCAACCACTATTACAATCACCACTGAGGGGAAACTATTGGGTCATATTTTTATTGGCGCAAGCCATATTAAAGAAAAAGCCCCAAAGGATATACCAGAAGATCTCCTGAACGAAGTTCTACACCTTGTTTTATCACACCATGGCTCGTTAGAATTCGGTAGTCCTATCCTTCCAAAAACATCTGAAGCGCTTGCCTTATCGTCAATTGATGACACCTCCGCCAAAATCAACTCCTCATACATCGCAATTCATGACAGCGGAGAAGATGCAGAGTTTACAACATATTATCGTCACCTAGGAACAGAATTGTACCGATCGCCATATTTAGATAACCTAACAAATGAAGACATTCCTTTTTAGGGGATAGTTATGATTTGTCCTTATTGCAGTGTTGACATGGAGCAAATAGAGTTAGGGGGGAAAACCTTCTGCTCTAATTGTGGTATGACAATAGGTGAGTCGCCTGAGCCTGAAAAGCTCAACATCTCTATAAGCCACATATCCGAAAATGACACCTATGATTCGGATTCTAATAATCCTGTCTCTAATCTTCCTACTACAATTGCTCCAACTACTAACACACCAAACGAGACAAATCCACTGATCGTTATGGAACATTCTGATCTTAATGCAGATGAAAGGTCACCAATTGTCCCACTCCCAGCGTCGCCAGCTGAAGGCATGACCCCCAAGCCAAGCATATCGACAGCTGTCGAAGTAAAAGATGAAGACTCCCAAAAAGTTGCCGATATTAACTCTGCAAAAACCCCTACTGATGATAGTGACCATGTGCGCGAAGAACTCCTGAAAATGATGGGGCAAACTTTGAATAATGAGGGAATAAATGTAGCCAGTACCCCTGAGATTGATGCCACAGATAATACAGAATCAAAGGCAGATATATCGACTGAGGACAGACAACAAGTAGCGCAAGAAACAAGTGCAGGAGGACCATTGACCTCGCCCTCGGAAGGAGAAAATGCTCCAATCGGAACAATGGAAGCTACCGGGGTTACCCCCGCCTCCGTCTCAAATTCGGAACGAGAAAGTGACCAAGCCCAGACTCCGGAAAATCAGGTTCCGCCAAAAAATTTCTCTATTAGACCTACATCAATAGAAATAGAGCCTGTTTCATCTGAAAAACCGATCACAGATGACTCCTTCGGTGACATTAAGCCAGATTTGATGGAGTCGATTTTTTATGATCAAAAGGGGACCGAATCAAAAACTAACGATCAACGATCCACGAGTGCAAAAGGCGTCCCTGTTCCAAGTCCAGAGCTTCAACAGGCAGTCGGTGTTGAAATACCGAATCTTTCCACAAAATCAAAAGATTTTGATGAACAAGTTAAAAAGATAGATGCACTAGGTGCTACTGGTGTTTTGCTGGATATCTTAGATGATTCCGCGGTTGAAAAAACAGATGAGAAAAAAATCGAAGCATATGAAGCGGCAGAAGAGTTAATTGATAAGATTCCCTTCAAACAGCCAAAAGAGTTGAAGATGTTTGAAGAGTTAGATTCAAAAAGTAACAAAAAAACCAGGACAAACACAAAAAAGTTTGATAAAGACGCAAAAAAGGACAAAAAAACCTCAGATTCTAAGGAAAAGGGTTCGAAAGATAAAGTAGAAGATAACAATGGTTTCAACAAAGAAACTAGCAAAGAGACTCTGACAGTTGTATCAAAATTGTCAGAAAGACCCATAACTAAATCTACCAAAGAAGATCAGGCACTCAAAATAGAGGAAGCTCCCCAAAAGATTGAAAATGTCAGTGAAAAGCCGGCAAAGGGAAGTGTTAAAATTCTCACCCCAGAAGAGATAATGGCTTCTTTTGAGGTCAGGGGCAGCGAAACTAAAAAAATTGGGAAACCTGACAAATGGAACAGGTCAAGCAAAAATCAGGATAAGATAGAGCCGGCAGATGTAGCTGGTGCCCTATCAAAAACCCCTAAGAAGGAAGATGTTACAGGTGAAATTTTATATACTCAACAATCAAACGATATCGAGTCTGTGACAAACCCGGAACATATTGAAGAAAAGAAAGACACACAGAAAAAAGAAAGTTATAATAAAAAGGAAGTTGATCTCAGTCAGTTCAAGACGCCAAATCCTCATCATTCAGCGCTTCTGGATTATTTTGCTAATATCTTTTCAAATAAATAGGAGATACTGATGCAAGACGATAAATGGGGGGATTTGATTGACGACCTTGAAACAAAATTTGGTGAATTGAACAGAAAAATCCAAACTTCAATTTCGGAAGACGATACTGGTCATGAGGTCAAGACCACGGAAGAATGGGTGGAATTCGAAACTCCAATGGGCAGGATGAAGCTCTCTAGGATTACTCGCCCTATGATCATCGACAAAAAATTTCATTATACACATTCTGCAGGAGGAAGAGGGAAAGTAGAATATGTTATGTCTGACACCGAGAAAACTCACAAAACAAAACTATACAAATGGGACGATTTGAAGGATGATTGGCAAGAGGTACAGACAACAAACGGCGAATTAAGGTTCTGAAAGGAATAAAAAATTATGAGTATGAAAAACCCCGATCAAAGAGTCGCAATATTTATAGATGTACAAAACCTATACTATTCAGCAAAGGCTCTTTACAATGCTAAAGTAAATTTTTCGGAAATTGTCAAAACAGCAACGGCTGGCCGTAAGCTTGTGAGAGCAATTGCCTATACCGTCCGAGCAGAAATGCCTGAGGAGCAAAGCTTTTTTGATGCGTTAGAAAATCTGGGCATAGAGGTAAAAACCAAAGATCTCCAAACTTTTGTCGGCGGACAAAAAAAGGCTGATTGGGATGTCGGTATTGCTGTTGACATCCTCAAAATGGCCCCCAGACTAGATGCCATTGTGTTATGCTCAGGTGATGGAGATTTTCAAGTATTATTACATCATGCCAAGGCTGATGGTTGTCGGGCAGAAGTAATCTCTTTTGGCAAAAGTACCTCTGCAAAATTAGTCGAAGAAGCAGACGACTTCATCGATCTTGACGAAGAACCCAACCGTTACTTGTTAAAATATAACAACGGACCAAAGCCAGAGACCATCAAAAAACCAGAAGAGACTAAGCCTCGGAAAATTGCCTTCTTCAAGAAAAAATAGATATTACAAAAACTGACTTTGACAAAAGTCGATTTTTTAGTCTTGAAATGCATACGCGAATTTTATTATAATTAGAATTCCGTGAAATGCGAAAGGAGGGAAAATTAATCTGAAATTCTATTCTTCAGATCGTGATTGCAGTTTTAATTGTGGTGAAGATGTCGATTGTATAATAAAAAGAATTTCGCTCAAAACAAGTGACGAAAATCTAAAGTTTAATCTTCAAAAAAACTGTTTACGATGTAGTGGCTCGGGAGAACCAAACTTAACAAATATAATCTAGCCCTGCCCGGTTCTATTTAAAAAAAGCTGATAATAAGCTAAACTGTAGTTTATGAAATATAATACACGTTTTGCCCCGAGTCCGACCGGTCTTGCCCATGTTGGGAACATTCGAACGGCTCTTTTTGATTATCTGGCCGCTAAATCAACCGGTGGTAAATTCTTTCTGCGAATTGAGGATACGGATCGAGAGAGATTTGTTCCTGAGGCAGTTGACTATATTCATCAAGCCCTTGATTGGCTAGGTCTTAAATCAGACGGAGAAGTAGTTTACCAATCAAAACGGCTTGCTATGTATCAGGGGAAGGTGCGGGAACTTTTAGATAAAGATTTGGCTTATAAATGCTTTTGCACGAAAGAACGGCTCGATGACCTACGTCAAAGTCAAGAAAAAATCGGTAAACCACCAATTTACGACCGTCGATGTTTGGGATTAACTAAGACAGAGATTAGAGAGAAAGAAGAGAAAGGAGAGTCTTTTGTTATACGTTTTCGAATCCCTAATGCTCCGGAGGAAATCTTTTGGCATGATAAGGTTCGAGGCAGAGTGACGATCGCTACCGATATTTTAGAAGATTTTATTATTTTAAAATCAGACGGTTGGCCTACATACAATCTAGCCCATATCATTGACGACTACGAGATGGGAATTAACTTGGTGGTCCGTGGCGAAGAGTTTGTTCCATCAACACCAAAATACATCCTTGTTTATAGGGCTTTTGGTTGGGAACCTCCTGAATACGCTCATATGCCCTTAACCCTTGGGAAAGATCACAAAAAATTATCAAAAAGACATGGTGATACTGCCATACTCGACTATAAGGAAAAGGGGTATTTGGCAGAGACAATGATTAATTTTTTAGTTCTTTTAGGCTGGAACCCCGGCGGCGGGTCAACTGAAGAATTTTTTTCTCTGGAAGAGCTTAAAGAAAAATTCAGAATAGAGGATGTAAACAAAGCGCCAGCTATCTTTGATTTGGAAAGATTAGACTGGATGAATGGTGTTTATATTAGAAATCTGTCTGTAAAAGACCTAACGGATCGTTTGGTTGAATTTGATCCTAGCTATCAGAAAGTTGATCGTGAGTTTCTGGAAAGGGTTGCGACTGTAGAGCAGAGCAGACTGAAAACCTTGTCCGAATTTAAGGAAATAAGCGATTTTTACTTCGATTTAACTAAATATGAGGCTAGCTTGCTTACATTCAAGAAAAGTACGCCAGAAGCAACGAGAAAGGGTCTGGAAGCAAGCTTGACGGAGCTTAAGGGTAACGAATGGGGGAATGTTGAGGATTTCGAAAGTATTTTGTCTAAAACTGTTAATAAAAATCAACTGACCAATGCCGATGTTTACTGGCCTGTGCGCGTCGCCCTGTCGGGCAAAGACAAAAGCCCTTCACCGGCTGAGCTTTTATGGGTTCTAGGCAAAGACGAGTCATTAAAAAGATTGTTAGTTGCTTTAAATAAACACATAGTCGATTGATAACAAATGAATTTTGATTTCCTTTGACAATTTCTTTGTTACAAGTTACATTACTTAACAGGGAGGGATTAGGTTTTTACCTGATCTTTTTTAATCCCTACGGGCAGTAACTTGACAACTATATATGAAAGGTGAAAGGTGAGAAGCCATGGAAATCAAGGAAAGGTACGACGTGATGGAACGCGTCTGTGGCCGCCTTGTGGCTGCCTTTGACGCACATGAGTACCCATACAATCGACTGAGCGTCAGACCACCACAAGAAGTAGAGAATCTACCACCGACCCTCGTTCTAGGCAGTAGAGATCATGCCATGTTTCTTTTTAACCTCTGCTATTGGATGAGGGGTGGAATACAATCTGATACAGCCATCCGTTCCTTGGGACTCGTGTACTCAGAGCATCCTGCACTTTTCGATCCTTGTGTCGCAATGCATACTGACCCCCTTTGGCTTAAGCAAGTATTCACTCAGTTTGGCCTAGGGTGGTCAAAAAACTTCAACTCACGCTTCTGGGTCGACAATTCAAGACTTCTAGCTGAGCGTTGGGATGGAGATCCCCGTAATCTCTTCTGTGATTTCGACAAGCTAACCGAGACGGAAGCTTGGGAAGCGGCTTGCAACAGAATCAAAAAAGGCAAAGACAAAGGTTTTGCTGGTTTTCGAGAAAAAATGGTCAGTTTGCTGATTTATTTTCTCATGGCCAGCGATCTAATTGATCCATTTGATTTCTCGTTGCCAATTGACTTCCATAACATCAGAATGGCCATTATCCTTGGCTTCGTCGAGCTTTCTTGCTCGAATGGTGACAAAGAAGGAACATTTGGATACGATGACAAGCTTCTAGGCACACTCCGTGATTTGACGTATCGTTACTCGAAGGAGCATGGAGTTAGTAGCCTTAAGCTATGTGACGTTCTTTGGCTCTATAGTCGATCGATGTGTTCGGAACATCCTTCTTTCCAATCAATTGTCGGCGAAAGGAATGGAAGAAGTACGCCCGTTTCTCGCCTCATACTAACCTGGACTGACGCACAGATTGAGGCTCATCACAGAACTTGTGGTGTCTGCCATGTGGCAGAATACTGCAAGCTCGTAGTTAGATCCGCTCCATATTATATCCAAGGAAAAATCGCTGTCGACAAAACAGCTATCTGTCCAGTCCAATCTCTTCTACCTGCAGAAATCTCAAGGCCCCTCATAAGAAGGAGGTGAAAGATGGCAATTGATTGCAATTGGGGAAAGCTAGACGGCAAAACTTTTGTTATCCTTCACCTCGATCCTGAAGAGATAATCGTTTTGCCCCAGATGAGAAGGACCTTCAATGAAGCAACTATTCGCGAATTAGCAGAAAGCATTCGCGCGAACGGCCAGATCAACGAAGCCCTAATTAATCACCGTCAGGGACGCTACGAGCTAATTGCCGGCGAAAGACGCCTGAGGGCAATTAGGTACCTCAACAAACAAACCAGAAACAAGAAGCGAAAAAGAACCTTAAGCTGCAAGATGTTTGAATCTCTCACTACAAGCGACGCCTTCCAACTTCAGGTTGCCGAGAATGTCCATGAGAATGTTCCCCCCGAACAAGAAGCAGAAGCCCTTTACGGGCTCTGGCAAATCAAGATGGGGACGCCAGAGCTTGAAGAAATGTCAATGCGATCTTTCTGCAAGTTGGTCGGCAAAAGTGAGACCAAAGTTCGAGGCGCCTTTAGGTTCATTCAGGATCTCCATCCATTGATACAGAAGGAGGTTCGCAGGCAAGGGGCTGGCTCGAAAAGGGAAAAGGGGACCGGCAGGGGCGGCAGAATTTCGTATACGACAGCCATCGAGATTGCACGGCTAAAGGACCAAGGAGAGCAATTATTTGCACTCCAGATCATCACTGCCAGAAAAGCGAGGTCGCTAAAAGCTGTTAAGGCCTGTCTAAAGCCATATATGGATAGGCAACGAGGCCAGACCGAGCTCGTCGATTTAGGAATGACAGCAGAAGATGCTGTTAGTCTTTTGGTGCGCTATATATTGGAGAAGGAGACTCCACATTACAGAGATGGCATCGAGTACAAACGTGATATCATCTCTGCGGTAGAGCAAGGGGTCATGCCTGAGACCGTTCTGACCGACTCTGTTGTCCGACTTTTCCTAGAATCACTTCATCTAGAGAAGCGGCTACGCGCTCTTGTTGCGACAAGGAAAAAACAATTTACTGCCTGACGGCAGAGTGTGCAATAGCACACTCTGCCGTTTTCTTTTGAACATCATTTTTGTTCAGTATTGAAACCTCAACTAAATTGAGCTAAAATAACTTAGTTAATTACTATTTTTTGCCGATGGGGAGTGGCCAAGCGGTAAGGCACCGGGTTCTGGTCCCGGTATTCGGGGGTTCGAGTCCCTCCTCCCCAGCCAATTTATTTGTAATATTTGGTATAATATTTCTATAGGATCGCAAAAAAATATTAATTTCTTTTAATTCAAAATTAATTTATTGGACTTGATAAGATGACAAAAAGAGGCAATGCAATTGAAATTAAGGATATTAGAAAATCTTTTGGCACTCTTGAAGTGTTGAAAGGTATTAATTTTGTTATACCTCGAGGCAGTATTGTAGCCCTCTTAGGACCGAATGGAGCCGGGAAAACAACCCTCATTCGTATATTGTCTACTCTTTTAACCCCCGATGCCGGTCAAGCAACCATCGAAGGTTTTGATGTTGTTGACGAAGCAGATAATGTTCGCGGAGTCATCGGGCTAACCGGACAATATGCTGCAATAGACGAGTATTTGTCTGGGAGGGAAAATCTCGAGATGATGGGCCATCTCTACCATTTGAGCAAGCCAGACACAAAAAAACGTGCAGCCGAACTACTTGAAAAATTTGATTTGGCAGATGCTGCTAATCGACCGGCCAAAACCTATTCCGGTGGGATGAGTCGGCGGTTAGACCTAGCCTCCAGCTTGATAGCTTCACCTCCCATACTTTTTTTTGACGAGCCAACAACTGGGTTAGACCCGAGGAGCAGGCTTATGATGTGGGAGATAATCGACAATCTTACAAAAGAAGGCGCAACGATTTTGCTTACCACACAATATTTAGACGAGGCAGATCAACTAGCAGACAGGATCGCTGTCTTGGATGGGGGAATGATAATAGCCGAAGGCACCCCAAATCAACTTAAAGCTAAAGTTGGTAATGAGAGAATTGAGTTCGAATTTGACTCACTTGAGTGCTTGAAAAAGGCTGAAAAAATCATTAGTAATGATTCCATATTAGTAAACGAGGAGAAATACACATTAAGCGTTGCCAATGATAAGGGGGTAAAAAAATTAAAATCCCTACTTGAAGAATTTGAAAAATCGAATATTACCGTCGTCACCTTGTCCCTACACAAACCAACACTAGACGATGTTTTTTTGAAGCTGACCGGCCATCAGGCAACAGCTGAGGAACTGGCAGAAGAAGAAAAAGAACCTAAAAAGGGGAAGAAGTAATGGCTGATACTGCAGAATTAACTAGAAATGTGAAACCAGAGACAAAGAGTAAATTTGGCTGGTTTGTTAGTGATTCTTTAGTTCTTATCGAACGAAGTATCAAACATATCACGAAAAATCCCGATCAACTCCTTTCAGTCGCTTTTCAACCAATTATGTTCATGCTACTTTTCCGCTACGTCTTTGGCGGGGCTATCGCAACTGGTGGCACATCATATGTAAATTATTTAGTCGCAGGGATATTAGTACAAACTGCCGCTTTTGGTTCCACTTATACCGCCATTGGAGTATCAACTGACCTTCATCGAGGAATAATCGACCGTTTCAAGTCATTGCCGATGAATAGTTCAGCGGTTTTGATTGGTCATACAGTTGCTGATCTGGTTCGAAATACCGTTTCCAGCATCATTATGATCTTAGTTGGTCTCGCAGTTGGCTTCAGACCAACAGCAACTTTTGTTGAATGGTTGATGGTCATCGGAATTTTGTTATTATTTACTTTTGCCTTTTCCTGGCTTTCTGCGATTCTAGGACTCTTTGCCAAAAGTATCGAAGCCGTGCAGTGGATCAGTTTTGTATTTATTTTTCCTTTAACTTTTGCCAGCAGTGCATATGTGCCGACAAAAGACATGCCTACACCACTAAGAATCTTTGCCGAAAACCAACCCGTAACTCAGGTAATAGAGGCCATAAGGGCATTGCTTGTCGGCACTCCGATGGGTCACCATGCCTTATATGCCGTACTTTGGAGTCTTGGGATATTAATCATTTCGATACCTTTTGCAACATATTTGTTTCGGCGTCATTCTACTCGGTAGGATTCATCTTAAAAAAGAGCCTTTCAAGGCTCTTTTTTATCTCAATTATTTATTCCTGAGTGCTGCTTGAGCGGCCGCAAGTCGAGCGATCGGAACCCTATAAGGTGAGCAGGAAACATATGAAAGACCTGCTCGATGACAGAAATCGATTGATGCTGGATCGCCCCCATGTTCTCCGCAAATACCAAGTTTGATGTCTTTTCTAGCCGCTTTCCCTTTTTTGGTAGCAAGGGCTACAAGTTGACCAACACCTTCTTGGTCAAGAGAAACAAATGGATCATTTTTCAATAATCCAAGTTTCAAATATTTTGGCAGAAATTTTGAGACATCGTCACGGGAAAAACCATAAGTCATCTGGGTAAGGTCATTGGTCCCGAAAGAAAAAAACTCAGCCTCTTTGGCAATTTCTCCCGCCATTAGAGCCCCCCTAGGGACCTCAACCATCGTTCCAACTTTGTATTTCACTTCTTTTTCCTGTTCAGCAAACACTTCCTTAGCAGTTGTCTCAATTATCTCTTTTTGAAGCAAAAATTCTTTCACGTCACCAACCAATGGAATCATAATTTCTGGATTCGCCTTATCTACCAAACAAGCAGCCTCGATGATTGCCCTGGCCTGCATTGCTGTAATCTCTGGATAAGTATTACCGAGCCTACAACCGCGATGGCCAAGCATCGGGTTGACTTCGTGTAATGAGGCAATTTTTTCTTCCACTTGAGCAACAGATTTGCCAGTTGCTTTGGCGAGTTCTGAGATCTCATCTTTTTCTTTTGGCAAAAATTCATGTAAAGGTGGATCGAGTAACCGGATAGTGGCCGGTAAGCCTTTGAGCTCTTTAAAAAGCCCAACAAAATCTTCTCGCTGATAGGGGATGAGATCCATTAATGCTTCTTTTCTTTCATCTATAGTATCGGCTAATATCATTTTCCTCATTGAGAAAATTCTTTGCTCATCAAAGAACATGTGCTCGGTTCGGCAGAGACCGATACCTTCAGCTCCAAACTTCACTGCCATAGCAGTATCATGAGGAGTATCAGCATTTGTACGGACGTTGAGAGTCCGAAATTTATCTGACCAAATCATAACTTTTTCAAAGTCTCCGGAGATGTCTGGCTCTTTGACATCAAGGGATCCGTCATAGACTTTACCGGTCGAACCATTTA